>DATIVQ010000192.1:0-5215 GCA_035465735.1 Rudaea sp. | reverse complement strand
ACCCGCGTCATGCCGCATTTTTTTCCAACCAATCCGATGCTCATGATCGTCGTCTCAATACAACTTGATTTGCACGTCCACGCCGGCGGCGAGGTCGAGCTTCATCAGTGCGTCCACGGTCTTGTCGTTGGGATCGACAATGTCGAGGACGCGCTTGTGCGTGCGCGTTTCGTACTGGTCGCGCGCGTCCTTGTCGGCGTGCGGCGAGGTCAGAATCGTGTAGCGCTCGATCTTGGTCGGTAGCGGAATGGGTCCGCGCACCTGCGCACCCGTACGCTTGGCCGTTTCCACGATCTCGCTCGCGGAACGATCGATCAAACGGTGATCGAACGCCTTGAGTCGAATCCGAATCTTCTGGTCTGCCATTGCCGTATTCCTCAAAGAACGTTTTGAACGACGCGCCGTTTTCCGGCGCGCCAACTTGTTTACTTATTTGATGATCTTCGCCACCACGCCGGCGCCGACGGTGCGGCCGCCTTCGCGAATCGCGAAACGCAGGCCTTCCTCCATCGCGATCGGGTGGATCAGGCTCACCACCATCTTGATGTTGTCGCCCGGCATGACCATCTCCACGCCCGCCGGCAACTCCACCGCACCCGTCACGTCCGTCGTGCGGAAATAGAACTGCGGACGATAACCTTTGAAGAACGGCGTGTGACGGCCGCCTTCTTCCTTGCTCAGCACATATACCTCGGACTCGAAGTCCGTGTGCGGCGTGATCGAACCCGGCTTGCACAGCACCTGGCCGCGCTCCACTTCGTCGCGCTTGGTGCCGCGCAGCAGCACGCCCACGTTGTCGCCGGCACGACCTTCGTCGAGCAGCTTGCGGAACATCTCCACGCCCGTGCAGGTGGTCTTGGTCGTCGGCTTGATGCCCACGATCTCGATTTCATCACCCACCTTGACGATGCCGCGCTCCACGCGTCCCGTAACCACGGTGCCGCGGCCGGAGATCGAGAACACGTCTTCCACCGGCAGCAGGAACGGCTTGTCCAGCACGCGCACCGGCTCCGGAATGTACGAATCCAGCGCATCCACCAGCTTGATGATCGACGGCACGCCGATCTCCGACTGGTCGCCTTCCAGCGCCTTGAGCGCCGAACCCTTGATGATCGGCGTCTTGTCGCCCGGGAAGTTGTACTTGGTCAGCAAGTCGCGCACTTCCATCTCGACCAGTTCCAGCAGCTCGGCGTCGTCGACCATGTCCGCCTTGTTCATGTACACCACGATGTACGGCACGCCCACCTGACGGGCCAGCAGAATGTGCTCGCGCGTCTGCGGCATCGGACCGTCGGCCGAGGAAACCACCAGGATCGCGCCGTCCATCTGCGCCGCGCCCGTGATCATGTTCTTCACGTAGTCCGCGTGCCCGGGGCAGTCCACGTGCGCGTAATGGCGCGTCGGCGACTCGTATTCCACGTGCGCCGTCGAGATCGTGATTCCGCGCGCCTTCTCTTCCGGCGCCGCGTCGATCTGGTCATAGGCCTTGAACTCGCCGCCAAAACGCTCCGCGCCCACCTTCGTCAGCGCCGCCGTCAGCGTCGTCTTGCCGTGGTCCACGTGCCCGATCGTGCCTACGTTCACGTGCGGCTTGGTCCGTTCGAATTTGCCCTTTGCCATGGCGTAAACCTCTAAAAGATTAAAAATTCAAATTTTAAGGTGCGGCCACGGATGGCCGTTTATTGATCTTCGCGTTCACGGATGAATGCAAAAACAAATGGTGCTCACGATTGGAATCGAACCAACGACCTCCTCCTTACCAAGGAGGTGCTCTACCGACTGAGCTACGTGAGCGGTGGAGCGGGAGACGGGAATCGAACCCGCACTAGTAGCTTGGAAGGCTACAGTTCTACCATTGAACTACTCCCGCACCGGGGTACTTCTCGTCTCTCGCTTTTAATCTCTGGTGGAGGGAGGTGGATTCGAACCACCGAAGGCATGAGCCAGCAGATTTACAGTCTGCCCCCGTTGGCCGCTTGGGTATCCCTCCAGAATTTACCGATTCGTTACCTCTCGTTGGCCAGAACCGCCGGCGACGCGAAAAAACGCCAGGCCCAATGCCTGACGTTTCATGTACTTGAATGCAGCGTAACGCGGAGCCGCCTATTTTCGTTTCCGAGGCCACCCGTTGTCAAGGCGGCATGGAAAATGCTAGGCGGGGCCTAGTTCGTGGCAGGCAGATGCGCCGCATCGCGGTAGCGCGCGATTTCCTGCTCGATGTTCTTATCCAATTCCATCAGCTTTTGAGCATAGGCCGCCAGGGCCTTGTCGTCCTCGCTGACCGGCAGCCATTTCGGCACCGGCGTCGGCTTGCCGGCGGTGTCGACGGCCACCATCACGATCACGCAGTGGGTGGCCAGTACTTCGGCGCCGGTACTCAGTTTGCGTGCCAACACATCGACGCTGAAATGCATGCTGGTATTGCCGGTGTAGATGAGCTGGCAATGCACGGTGACCATGTCGCCGATGCAGATCGGATGCACGAAGCGGATGCCGCCCACCGCTACGGTGACGCAGTTCATGCCGCTCCAGCCCACGGCACAGGCGTAACCGGCCTGGTCGATCCACTTCATCACGAAGCCGCCGTGCACCTTGCCGGAGAAATTTACGTCCGTCGGCTGGGCGAGGAAGCTGAGTTTGACTTCACGGTCTTTGCCGGGCATGGCGACCTCCGCACGGATGAAAGGCGGAAAGTATCAGACATTGAAGCGGAAATGCAGGACATCGCCTTCCTTGACGAGATATTCCTTGCCTTCCAGGCGCAATCGTCCCGCGTCCTTGGCGCCGTTCTCGCCCTTGTACTTGATGAAATCGTCGTAGGCGACGGTTTCTGCGCGGATGAAGCCGCGCTCGAAATCGGTGTGGATCACGCCCGCTGCCTGCGGCGCGGTGGATCCGCGCTTGACCGTCCATGCGCGAACTTCCTTTTCACCTGCGGTGAAATAGGTTTGCAGGCCGAGTAGCTTGTACGCGGCGCGGATCACGCGGTTGAGGCCGGGCTCGTCCAGGCCCATGTCTTTGAGGAAAGCATCCCGGTCCTGCTCATCCAGTTGCGAGAGCTCTTCCTCGATCGCCGCGCATACCGGCACCACTTCCGCACCTTCCGCCGCGGCGCGTGCGCGCACCTTGTCCAGGTGCGGATTGTTCGTGAATCCGTCTTCCTTGACGTTGGCGATGTACATGAGCGGCTTGAGCGTAAGCAGGAACAGGTCGCGGACCAGCGCCTTTTCGTCGTCATCCATGCCCAGGCTGCGCGCGGACTTTCCCTCGTTCAAACCTGCGCTGAGTTTTTGCAGGACTGGCCTCTTCGCCAGCGCTTCCTTGTCGTTGGCCTTGGCCGCACGCTCGACGCGTTGCAAGGCCTTGTCCACGGATTCGAGGTCGGCCAACGCGAGTTCGGTGTCGATCGTCTCGATGTCGGCGATCGGATCGATCTTGCCGGCGACGTGCACGATGTCCGGATGCTCGAAACAGCGCACGACGTGCGCGATCGCATCGACCTCGCGGATATGCGCAAGGAACTTGTTGCCGAGCCCTTCGCCCTTCGAGGCGCCGGCGACGAGGCCGGCGATGTCGACGAATTCGACCGCCGTCGGCACCAGCTTCTGTGGCTTGACGATTTCCGCAAGCTGGTTCAGGCGCGGATCGGGCACCGGCACGACGCCGACGTTCGGATCGATCGTGCAGAACGGGAAATTCGCCGCGGCGATGCCTGCCTTGGTCAGCGCGTTGAAAAGCGTGGACTTGCCGACGTTCGGCAGGCCAACGATGCCGCATTTGATGCCCATGTCGTTCTCATTCCTGCGCCGTGTGCAGGCGCTTCATCGCTTCGTTGAAATCACCCGCGACTGCGAGCGGCAGTACGTCGAGCGCCGCGCCGACCGCACCGAGAATCGCGTCTTCGTCCGCCGCACCCGGGCGTCCAAGCACCCATGGCGTGACGCGATCCTTGTCGCCGGGATGGCCGATGCCAAGCCGCAGCCGGTGAAACCTGCCGTGCCCCAGGTGCGCGAAGATGTCGCGCAAACCGTTCTGCCCGCCGTGTCCGCCGTCGAACTTCAGCCGCGCCGCGCCGGGCGGCAGGTCAAGGTCGTCGTGGGCGACGAGCATCTCCTCCGGCGCGATCTTCCAATAACGCAATGCCGTCGCCACCGCGATGCCGCTCTTGTTCATGAACGTTGTCGGCTTGAGCAGCAGCAGCGGCTTGCCGTCGAGGACGATCTTCGCCGTCTCGCCGTGCAATTTCGATTCCAAACCGAAGCGCGCGCCTTCACGCCGCGCGAGCGCATCCACGAACCAGGACCCGGCATTGTGCCGGGTTCGCAGATGCTCGGCCCCGGGATTGCCGAGGCCGACGAGTAGGCGCAAGCCGGCCATCGCGGAAATATCGCAAGCATCCTCCCCCGCCTGCGCGGGGGAGGATGCGCGAAACGCTTACTTCTTCTCGTCTTTCTTCGCTGCCGCTGGAGCCGCACCAGCCGCAGGTGCCGCACCGGTGGCGCCGGCCGCAGGTGCCGCGCCAGTAGCGCCAGCCGCCGCCTCGACGACCGGAGCCACTTCGACTTCCTGCTTCATCTCTTGCGCGGTGACCACGGCCGAGTCGTGCTCCTTGCCCAGGCGCAATTCCGGAATTTCCACGCCCTTCGGCAGCTTGAGCGCCGACAGGTGGATGATGTCGCCGACCTTGAGTTCGGACAAGTCGACTTCGATGTGCTCCGGCAGATCCTTCGGCAGGCAGGAGATTTCCACGTCGTTCAGCGCGTGCGAAATCAGGATGCCCGCCATCTTGCCGGCTGGCGAAGTTTCCTGATTCAGGAAGTGCAGCGGCACGCGGATGCGAATCGCCTTGTTCTCATCCACGCGCTGGAAGTCAAGATGCAACAGCTGCGCCTTGAACGGATGACGCTGCATATCGCGCAGCAGCACTTTCTGCGTCTTGCCGTCGAGCTTGAGATCGAGAATCGCCGAGTAAAACCACTCATGCTGCGATGCCAGCCACACCGTGTTGTGTTCGAGCTGAATACTCGCCGGAGCATCGGTGCTGCCGTAAACAATCGCCGGCACCTTGCCCGTGGTACGCAGGCGGCGGCTCGCACCTTTGCCTTCGTCCTTGCGGGTTTCCGCCGGAATTTCATGAATCGTTGCCATGATGACTTGCCTTCTTTTGCAGTGATCCGCCTCGCGGCGGTGAAAGACTCTCCCGCGACCAGGAGAG
>DATIVQ010000191.1:0-11293 GCA_035465735.1 Rudaea sp. | reverse complement strand
TCACCGCTCGTCGCCGTTTCGGCGATGGCTTTTTCGATCGCCGCGTGCTGCGCCGCGTCGCGGTAGAAGGCGATGGATCGATACTGCGTACCGACGTCGTTGCCCTGGCGGTTCAGCGTGGTCGGATCGTGGATGGTGAAGTACGCACGCAGCAGCACGTCGAGCGGCAGCACTTTCGGGTCGTACACGATCTGCACCACTTCGGCGTGACCGGTGGTGCCGCTGGAAACCTGTTCGTAGTCCGGATTGGCGACGTCACCGCCGGCATAACCCGAAGTCACGCTGACCACGCCCCTCATTTCCTCGAACACGGCTTCCAGGCACCAGAAGCAGCCGCCGCCGAGCGTGATGGTCTGCGCATCGGCGGGCGCAGCGGATTTTTCGGCGGGCGCGGCGTGCGCCCCAAGCGAAGTGACGATCATGAGCAAACCTGCGGTAAGGAGTCGGCGAAGCATGGCGGTTCCGGGTGAGGCATTCGGGCAAATAGACCCGCGGCCAAGGGATTGGCTTTCACCGCGCCAGCAGCTGACCGGTCAGACGATCACGCCCCCAACGGATTGGGCTTGTCCGCATCGAGTTTCCACAGCTTGATCGCGCGTTCGACGTCCTGCACATTCACCTCGCCGTCCTCGGCGAGCGCGGCGACGGCCGCATGCGCGATCCAGTTCGCGTTGACCTCGAAGAAGTCGAGCAGATGTTCGCGGCTGTCGCTGCGGCCAAAGCCGTCGGTGCCGAGCACCGTGAAGGTGCGGTCCCGCGGAATGAAGGCGTGGATTTGGTCGGGATAGGCGCGCACGTAGTCGGTGGCGGCAATCACCGGGCCGGCGCGATCGCGCAGGCATTGCGTCACGTAGGGGATGCGGCGCTGCTTGGCCGTGGGGTGCAGGCGGTTCCAGCGCTCGCAGTCGTAGCCCTCGCGGCTGAGTTCCGTGAAGCCCGGGCACGACCACACGTCGGCGAGCACGCCGAATTCCTTTTCCAGCAACTCGGCGGCCTTGATCGCCTCCAGCGTTACCACGCCGCACGACAGCAATTGCACGCGCGGCACCTTGGCCTTGCCTTTCGGCTTGCCGGCATCGCGATACAGGTACATGCCCTTGATGATGCCTTCCTGACAGCCTTCGGGCATGTCCGGATGGGCATAGTTGTGGTTCATCGCCGTCAGGTAATAGAACACGTCTTCCTGCTCGTGCAGCATGCGGCGGATGCCGTCCTGCATGATCACCGCGACCTCGTACGAGAAGGTCGGATCGTAGGCGCGGCAGTTCGGCACGGTGCCGGCAACCAGCAACGAATCGCCGTCCGCGTGCTGCAGGCCTTCGCCGGCGAAGCTGCGGCCGGCGGTGGCGCCGATCAGGAAACCGCGCGCGCGCTGGTCGCCGGCGGCCAGGATCAGGTCGCCGACACGGCGGAAGCCGAAGAACGAATAGAAAATGAAGAACGGCAGCATCGGCCGGTCGGAAACCGAATAGCTGGTCGCAGCGGCAATCCACGCGGACAGGCCGCCGGCTTCGCTGATGCCGACCTGCAGCACCTGGCCATCCTCGGCTTCACGGTAGTACAGGAGTTGATCGGCGTCCTGCGGACGATACTTCTGCCCGCCCGGCGCATAGATGCCGATCGCGCGGAACATGCTTTCCATGCCGAAGGTGCGGGCTTCGTCGGCAACGATGGGTACGAGGTAGGGCGCGATGTTCTTGTCGCGCAGCAGCAGGTTCATGCCGCGCACCAAGGCCATGGTCGAACTGATTTCGCGTTCGCCGGAGCCACTGGTGATCTGCTTGAATTCATCTAGCGCCGGCGCCGGCAGCGACAGCGTGGATTTTTGCCGGCGATGCGGCAGGAACCCGCCGAGTTCGCGACGGCGTTCGAGCATGTACTGCACTTCCGGCGAGTCCTTGCCCGGATGGTAATACGGCACGTCGCCGAGCTTGTCGTCGGGGATCGGGATGCGGAAGCGGTCGCGGAATTCGCGCACCGCGTCGTCGTTCATCTTCTTGGCCTGATGAGCGATGTTCATCGACTCGCCGGCGCCGCCCATGCCGTAGCCCTTGACCGTCTTGGCCAGGATCACGGTCGGCATGCCCTGGGTGTTCACCGCGGCGTGGTAGGCAGCGTAGACCTTGTGCGGATCGTGGCCGCCGCGGTTCAGGCGCCAGATGTCGTCGTAGGACAAATTCGCCACCATCGCGGCGGTTTCCGGCGTCTTGCCGAAGAAATGCTCGCGCGTATAGGCACCGCCGAAGGCCTTGTAGGCCTGGTATTCGCCGTCGACGGTGTCCATCATCACCTTGCGCAGGATGCCATCCTTGTCGCGTGCGAGCAGCGGATCCCAATAGCTGCCCCAGACCAGCTTGATCACGTTCCAGCCGGCGCCGCGGAACACGCCTTCGAGTTCCTGGATGATCTTGCCATTGCCACGCACCGGGCCGTCCAGGCGTTGCAGGTTGCAGTTGATGACGAAGATCAGATTGTCCAGGTTCTCGCGCCCGCCCAGGGCGATCGCGCCGAGCGATTCGGGCTCGTCGCATTCGCCGTCGCCGAGGAAACACCACACCTTGCGGTCGCTCACCGGCACCAGCTTGCGCGCTTCCAGGTACTTCATGAATTGCGCCTGGTAGATCGCCTGGATGGGCCCCAGGCCCATCGATACCGTCGGCATCTGCCAGTAGTCGGGCATCAGCCATGGATGCGGATACGACGACAGCGCGGTGCCGTGCGGATTGCTCGCTTCCAGGCGATAGTTGTCGAGCTGCGCCGCACTGAGCCGGCCTTCGAGGAAGGAGCGCGCGTACAGGCCCGGACTGGAATGGCCCTGGTAGCCGATCAGGTCGCCGGGATGATCTGCGCTCGGCGCGCGCCAGAAATGGTTGAAGCCGACGTCGTACAGCGTCGCCGACGAGGCGAAGCTCGCGATGTGACCGCCGAGGTGGCCCGGCTTGCGGTTCGCGCGCGCGACCATCGCCATCGCGTTCCAGCGGATGATGCAGCGGATGCGCCATTCCATGTTCGCATCGCCGGGGCTTTTCGCCTCCTGCTCCGGCGGAATCGTATTGATGTACTGTGTGGTCGGCGCGAACGGCAGATGGCCGCCGGCACGGCGCGTCTCGTCGACGAGTTTTTCCAGCAGGAAATGCGCGCGTTCGGTGCCTTCGGCGCCGATCACCGCGTCGATGGATTCGAGCCAGTCGCGGGTTTCGGCAGGATCCGGGTCCTGGTTGAGCATGTCGGTGAGGGGGTTGTTCATCACTGTCTCCGCGCGGCGCCGCATTGCGCCGCGATTGCGATCGGTTGGTCCCGCCAGTTTAGCCAGGCACCCGCATGGCGTCGATTTTCAGCCCGCCGCCTGCGCGCGAATCTGCGCCTCGACGCAGGCAATGGACGTCACGTTGACCACGCGGCGTACGGTCGAGGCGGGCGTGAGCACGTGCGCGGGTTTGGACACGCCCATCAGGATCGGCCCGATCGCGACGCCCTCGGTGAACTGTCGCACCATGTTGTAGGCGATGTTGGCTGCATCCAGGTTCGGGAACACGAACACGTTGGCGCGGCCGCGCAGCAGCGAGTTCGGGAAGATGCGCGCGCGGATGTCTTCGTTCAGTGCCGTGTCGGCCTGCATCTCGCCGTCGATTTCCAGGCGCGGATCCTTGGCCCGCACCAGTTCGAGCACCTGGCGCATCTTGCGTGCGCTGGCGTTGTCGTGGGTGCCGAAGTTCGAATGCGAAAGCAGCGCCACGCGCGGCGCGATGCCGAACAGTTTCAGGCGCAGCACGGCCTGCAACGTCGCCTCGGCGATCTGCTCGGCGGACGGCTCGTACTGCACGTGCGTGTCGACGAAGAACCAGGTGCCGCGGTCGTTCTGCACCGCCGTCATTGCCGCCGGCGCGGACACCCCGGGATCCAGCGGCAACACGTCGAGGATGTGCCGCAGCTGGCGCGTGTAGCGGCCGACGATGCCGCAGATCATCGCGTCCGCCTCGCCGCGCGCGACCATCAGCGCCGCGATCAGCGTGGGCCGCGAGCGCACCAGCGACTTGGCCAGCGACGGCGTGATGCCGCGGCGCTCGGTCAGTTTCAGGTACAGGTTCCAGTAGTCGTTGTAGCGCGGATCGTCGTCGATGTTGGTCAACTCGAAATGCTCGCCGGCGCGGATGCGCAGGCCGAGGCGGGCAATGCGCTTCTCGATCACCGCCGGGCGGCCGATGAGGATGGGTTTGGCCAGGCCTTCGTCGACCACGGTCTGCACCGCGCGCAGGATCGTGTCTTCCTCGCCCTCGGCGTAGACCACGCGCTTTACCTCGGACTTGGCGCGCTCGAACACCGGCTTCATCACCATGCCGGTGCGATAGACGAACTGCGACAGGCGTTCGCGGTAGGCGTTGAGATTGGACATCGGCCGCGTGGCCACGCCCGAATCCATCGCCGCCTTGGCCACGGCGGGCGCGAGCGAAACCAGCAGGCGCGGATCGAACGGCTGCGGGATCAGGTATTCAGGCCCGAACGACAGCAGCTGGTCGCCGTAGGCGCGCGCAGCGATGTCGGAAATCTCGCGCCGCGCCAGTTCCGCGATCGCGTGCACGCAGGCAACCTTCATCGCCTCGTTGATCGTGGTCGCGCCGACGTCCAGCGCACCGCGGAAGATATACGGGAAGCACAGCGCGTTGTTAACCTGGTTCGGGTAATCCGAACGGCCGGTGGCAATGATCGCGTCGGGCCGCGCCGCGCGCGCGATCTCCGGCTGGATTTCCGGCGTCGGATTGGCCAGCGCCAAGATAACGGGCTTGTCGGCCATGGTCTTGACCATCTCGTCGCTGAGCACGCCGGCGGCGGAAAGACCGAGGAAGATATCCGCGCCCTTGACGATGTCGGCGAGCGTGCGTGCCTTCGTGTCGCGCGCATAGCGCTGCTTGGCCGGGTCCATGTCGTCCTTGCGTCCGGCGTAGATCACGCCGCAACGGTCGGCGACGAGGATGTTTCCCGGATTCACGCCGAGCTGCACGAGCATGTCCAGGCAGGCGATGCCGGCGGCGCCAGCGCCGGTGGATGCGACCTTCACCTCGCCGATCTTCTTGCCGACCACGGCGAGCGCGTTGAGCACGGCCGCGCCGACAATGATCGAGGTGCCGTGCTGGTCGTCGTGGAACACGGGAATCTTCACGCGCTCGCGCAACTTGCGCTCGACCGCGAAGCATTCCGGCGCCTTGATGTCCTCGAGATTGATGCCGCCGAACGTCGGTTCCAGCGCGGCGATGATGTCGACGAGCTTGTCCGGGTCGCGCTCGGCGACTTCGATGTCGAACACGTCGATGCCGGCGAATTTCTGGAACAGCACGCCCTTGCCTTCCATCACCGGTTTCGCCGCGAGCGGGCCGATGTTGCCCAGGCCGAGCACGGCCGTGCCGTTCGTGATGACGGCGACGAGGTTGCCGCGCGCCGTGACCGTGGAAACTTCGCCGGGATCGGCGACGATCGCCTCGCAGGCGGCGGCGACGCCCGGCGAATACGCCAGCGCCAGGTCGCGCTGCGTCACCAGCGGCTTGGTCGGGGAAATCCGGATCTTGCCCGGCGGATTGCGGCGGTGGTAGTCGAGGGCGGCTTGCTTCAGATCGTCGGCGGTGGGCATGGCATAACGCTCGCAAACCCGCATCCGATGCGGGTTTGCGAGCTTAGCACAGCGCGCGCTGGCTCAATGGCAGCTCAGATGCCGAGCACCAGGTCCTCGGCCTCGACGCGGTCGAGCCGGATCCGGTTGGCGAAAAGGGAAAACGCGAGCGCGCCGGCCAGGCCGTTCGTACGCTGCATCCACGGCGGCAGATAGGCCGGCGCCGCGATGTAGCCGGACTCGAACCACGGCGCCAGCGCGATCACGTCGTGCAGCGCCATCTTGCCGGCGAACAGGTTGCGGCACCATTGCAGCTTCTTGTTCTTCAGCGCCCAGCGGAAGAACGTGTGCACGGACAGCAGGCCGTGCAAGTACACCGCATCCTTGGTAAAGGCGCAGCCGCCAGTGAGCGGCGCCCCGCGGAACACGCGCGCGGCCGAGGCGAAGCTGTCGGCATCGGTCTGTCCGGAGTCGAGGAAGAACTTGAACACGTCGATGAAATCGGCGCCGGCAAGTGCCTTGTCGATGGCGAGGATGCGCAGGGAAATGCGTTTCATGCGGCCAATGTCGATGGACCCGGACATGAGCTCGGCGAACGTCGCCAGGCCTTCCTGCGTGGCGGTGATGCGCGGCGAGTTCGTCGCCAGTGAACCCAGGTTCGGCTGTGCGCGGCCGTTCAGCGCGGTCAGCGAATGCACGAACGCCTCGTGCTCGAGCAGCTGGTTCTTGTCGTACTCGGAAAAACACGTCGCCGAACGCAGGCGGATGCGCTTGGCGCCCGCGGCGGCCTTGGCGATCAGGTCCGGATCGGTTTCCACGCGCACTACGCCGATGCCGAAGAACGCGTCGAGACGCTGCTGCAATTCGCGTTGCAACAGATCGGCGGGGATGCAGTAGTCGGCCTCGTGCGCGGCGATCTCGCCGCCGAGTTCGTCGGCCAGTTCGATGAAATGCCGCGCCGCGTCGAGCGTCGACACCGTGCCGCCGGGCAGGCGGTCGTTCGGACGTCCAAACAAATCGATCGAATGCGCGGTGACGTCTTTCGTGCCGGCCGCATCGAGCAGCTCGGTGGCGATGCGCCAGGATTGGGCGCTGCGGCGCAGGTAGTCGCCAAGCGGGTGTCCCGCATCGGCGCCGAGGAAGATCGCCTCGAGTTCCTCGCGTGTGCGCGAAAAATCCGATTGCGCGTAGTCCACCTGGGGCAATTGCGGATCCTTCGCGTGCCAACCGGCGAGAAACGCCGCCTGCGCGCTCGCCGGCCAGCTCAGCGCGGCGAGCAGCTTGATGCCCTTGACCGCCGCGACGAGGCGGCGGTCGAGTTCGGCGATGCGGTCGAGCTGTGCCGGAGAATCGGCCATGCCCTGCACTATAGCGCGCGCAGCCTATCCCGCCGCAAACGGCGGCAATCCGAGTTCCTTGCGCAGCGGGTCCAGCAACGCGCCGTACTTGTGCGCCCGCGCCGTGTCGCGTCGCATCGGTTCGCGCACCTGGGCGGCGCTGGGCGTGGACACCCGGCGCGCACTGGCATGGAACTTCAAGCAGGCGTCCTCGAACGGAAGCCCGCAGAATTCCAGCAATGCATGCACCTGCGCGTTCGGGTCCGCGATCAGATCTTCGTAGACAAGCTCGTGCACGCGGCCGGGGTAGCGTGTTTTCCAGTGCCGGACCGCGCGATCGAAATCGCGCCAACGCCGGGCAAGATCCGCGAAATCATGCGTGTAAGGGTGCCGCCGGAACATGTAGCGGTAGCAGCCCAGGCAGGTTTCGACCGGATCGCGGCGGCAAACGACCACGCGCGCATTCGGCAGCATCGCGGCGATCGCGCCGACATATAACCAGTTCCCCGGAAGTTTGTCGGTAAAGCGCGGATGCTGCGCACGCCAACGCTGGGTGCGCTCTAGGTATCTGCGGCCCAGATCGCACCACTGTTCGGGAGTATGCGTCCGCACCCAATCCGGAAACGGGCGTCCCAGCCGCTCGGATTCGCGCATCAAGACTTGCGGCAAGATGGAAATCTCCGCACCCGCCGCGACTTGCGAGTGAGCCGCCAGGATCTGTTCCGTCAAAGTCGAGCCCGAACGCGGCATGCTGACGATGAAGACGACCTCGCGCCCCTGCGCCTCACGACTGCATGTCGTCCCGGTGGCAAACGCATCCAGTATGGAGTCGACGCGGCCGCTGAAGGCAATCGCGTCATACGGCTCATGCCGCCGGGCAACGGCATGCGCACCGCGCATTGCATCGAACGCGCCGGCAAAATCGCCGTGCGCCTCGAGCGCAATGCCCAAGGCCGAGCCGATCGTCACTCGGTCCGCTTCTCCAAGGGTGGCGTCCCGCAAGACCCGACGCATGGTCTGGATATCGCGTTCGCCGAACGGCACCGGTTTGAGCGTCGCCAGTCCCCACCACGCCACCCCAGCCGCAGGCTGCGCAGCGATGATGCGCCGGTACTCGATAGCGGCCTGCTCAGTCTTGCCATCGGCCAGCAAGACATCGGCAAGCAGGCTACGTGCCTGCGCGTCATGAGGCGCCAGGGTCAACGCGCGGCGTGCAGCACAAATGGCCGCATCGATTTCGCCATCCACGTACAGACGCCAGGCGTAATTGAACCAGCACGGTCCCCAGTCAGGCGCCAGCTCGCAAGCGCGCCGCAAGGCGGTGCGCGCGCGATCCGTATCGTTGAGCGCCTCGTAGACACCGGCCAGCGCGTTGTGGATCGCCGCGTCGTCGTCGCGCGCGGCCCTGGCTCTCTCCAGCACGCCGAGCGCGCGCTGGTTCGAACCCCGACGCTGAAGGACTTCTCCTGCCAAGCGGAGAATTTCGGGATGATTCGGTGCCTGCGCCATGATCGCGCTCGCGCCGCGCTCGGCCGCATCGACCTGCCCCTGTTCGAGCAATCTCGCTACGCGCAACGTTTGCTGCGCCAGAGCTGGCGGCAGTCCCGCCAAACGCTGTCCTATCGTCAGCATCCGGCGGACTTATGCGGCGCCTCACCGTCCGCAAACGGCGGCAGCCCGAGCTCCTTGCGCAGCGGGTCCAGCAACGCGCCGTACTTGTCGGTACGCGCCGTGTCGCGGCGGATCGGCTGGCGCACCTGGCCCGCGCTCGGCGTGGTTACCCGGCGTTCGGTCTGGTGGAAGTTCAGGCACGCCTCCTCGAAGGGCAGTCCGCAAAATTCCAGCAAGGCGCGGATCTGTGCTTCCGGATCGGCGATCAAGTCTTCGTATTGCTGCTGGCGCACGCGATCTGGGTGCCGCTGCTGCCAAAAATCGCAGAGCCGGTCGAAACCCTTCCAGAAGATGCCCAGATCGTCAAAGGAATGCGTGTATTCGTGTCCAGTGAACAGGTAGCGATAGCAGCCGAAGCACGTTTCCAGCCGGTCGCGGCGCGCGACGACGATGCGCGCCTGCGGCAGCATGGCCTGGATCACGCCGACGTAGAGCCAGTTGCCGGGCATCTTGTCGGTCATGCGCGGGCGCTGCTTGCGCCAGCGCGCCGTGCGCTCCAGGTAGCGCTGGCCAAGCGCGCGCCAGTCGGCGGCCGTGTGGGTGGGCACCCACTCCGGGAACGGTTTGCGCACGCGGTCGGATTCGTCGACGATGACCTGCACGACATCCGGCAATTCGCTGGTGCCCTCGATCTGCGAGTGCGACGCGAGAATCTGCTCGGTCAGGGTCGAGCCCGAGCGCGGCATGCTGGTGATGAAGACGATCTCTGCGCCCTGGTCGTTGCCGGCGTCGGCGACCGGTCCGGAAAATGCCGCGACGACCTTGTCCAGGCGTTCCACAAAGCACTCGCGCTGCCACGGATGCGCGGCGTGGGCCGTCGCGTTGGTTTCGCGCAACACGGCAAACGCGCGCGGATAGTCGCGTGCGTGTTCGAGCGCGTGCGCGAGGGCGAATCCGGTGGCGATGCGATCGGTTTGGCCGATATTTCCGCCCAGCACGCGCTGCATCTGCGCGATGTCGGCCGCATCCAGCGGCATCGGCTTGAGCGTCGCAAGCCCCCACCACGCCTGTCCCTTGGCAGGATCGGCGGCGAGTATTTCGCGGTACTGCGCGGCGGCTTCCTGCACCCGTGCGTCCGCATTCATGACGTGAGCCAGCATGATGCGCGCGCCGGCGTGCCCGGGGGCCAGCTTCAACACATGCTGCAGCGCCACGACCGCCAGCGCGTGCTGGCTGCGCCTGGACAGGACCAGCCCCATCGTGAACCAGAAATCCGCTCGTTCCGGCGCGAGTTCGCAGGCACGGCGACTGGCGCCGAACGCATTGGCCATGTCGTGTTGCCCGATATACGCATGCGCCAGCATGTGCATGGCCTCCGCGTCCGCAGGCCGCTGCTTGAGCGATTGCACCAGGGTTTCCACGGCTTCGTCGTTGCGGCCGCGCGCGACCTGGATCGAGCCGGCCAGCCGCAGGATTTCAGGATGTCCTGGCGCCAGTGCCAGTGCCGCAATGACGCCGCGCTCGGCTTCGTCGACGCGACCGCCTTCGAGCGCCTGCGTACACGAGATCACCTGTTGCGCCGCGGATGGCGTCAAGCCGGCCAGGCGTTGTTGCGGGGTCAGCATGGCGATATTCCTGAATTCGAAGCCGAAAGGCCGCGCCTCGATCAAGGCGGCGGGTTGTCGATCCTCGCAAGCCCGAGCGCCGCGCGCAAGGGATCAAGCAGCGCGCCGTAGTTGCCGGCGTAGGACGCTCCGCGCCGGATCGGTTCGCGCACCTGGCTGGCGCTGGCAGTCGCGACGATGCGCAGGCTCTCGTGCGGATTCAGGCAGGCCGACTCGAACGGGACGCCGCAGAATTCGAGCAGTGCGCGTGTCTGGCCTTCCGGATCGTCCACCAGCGCCTCGTAGTGCTGGGTGCGATAACGCCCCGGATATAACTTTGCCCAATGCCGGCACAGCCGGTCGTAGTCGCGCCAGTAGGCGGCCAGGTCGCCGAGGTCGTAGCTGAACTCCTGCGTGCCCTGCGTGAACAGCGTCCGGAAACACGAGAAACACGATTCCACCGGATCGCGCCGGCAGTCGATTACGCGCGCGCCGGGCAGCATCGCCAGCGCCGCGCCCACGCGCAGCCAATTGCCCGGCAGCTTGTCGGTAAGGCGCTTGCCCGGTTTGCGCCAGCGCGCGGTGCGTTGCAGATACTCCTCGCCCAGGCGCTGCCAATCGTCCGGCGACGAGGTCGCGACCCAATGCGGAAAATGCGACCTGCGCCGGCGGGATTCTTCCTGCACCACCTTGGCCAGCGCATCCAGTTCGCCGCCGCCCTGGATCAGGGAATGCGTGGCGAGGATCTGCTCGGTCAGGCTGGAGCCGGAACGCGGCATGCCGACGATGAAGATCACCTCGGCGCCAAGGCCATCCGGCGCGCCGGCAGGCGCCTGCGCGAACTCCGTCCGCACGGCATCGACGACCGCGGAGAATTCCCGCGCGTTCCATGGCCGGATCGCGCGCGTGCGCGCGTTCGCGTCCGCAAGCGCGGCGAACGCTTCGGCGAAACGACGATGGTCGTCGAGCGCCTTGGCGTGCGCAAAACCGAGCGCGACGCGATCGTCCACACTCACCGGCCCGCCCAATGCGGCTTCGATTGCGTCGATGTCGGCGCGTGCGAACGGCCGCGTCTTCATCATTGCCAGACCCAGCCAGGCGGTGCCGTCGGCCGGATTGCGCGCGATCAATTCGCGATA
>DATIVQ010000190.1:0-2320 GCA_035465735.1 Rudaea sp. | reverse complement strand
TTCGGCGGGTTGCGCACCGACGAGTTCGGCCAGGTGCTCGCGCACCTCGCTGTGGTAGGGCATCCACGGATGCTTGCCACGGAAATGCGCTTCGACACCGAGATCGCGCCAGTCGTCGAGTTCGTCGATCAGCGCCTGCCGTGTTGCGCGCGGCTGCAATCCCAGGGAGTTGCCGCACAAATAAATTTGCTCGCCGCCGCGATGTGGCGGTATCAGGAATTCGTCGCGGAAAGTCGCGAGCGGATCGGCGCCGTCGCGGGCATGGGCGTCTGCCTCCGCAGATGCAAGATCGACCTGACTGTTCATGCGGTGCGCAACCTTCAATGAGGTTTCAGCGACTGCATGATCTGCGCACAGCCTTTTTCGTAGTCTGCCGTCCACTGCGCCGTGGTCTTGTCCAGCATCGGCCGTGCGCAGCGTGCATGCACGAGCAGGTGGCCATTGAGATACCAGGTCTCCCGATATTCGTATTTCGTCTTGCCGTTGCGCGCGAAGTAGCGCAGCGTCGTGGAATCCACGCCCTCGGTCTTCTGTTCGTAGCCCGGCATCTGCTTGGCCTTGTCCACGTCGCGATTGACCATCGGCTGGAAGTTGCTCGAATCGTTGAGCAGGCGCGTTTCCACGGTCACGCGCGTGGCTTCGCCGCTGCCGGCGTCGGCCGGATCCTTGACCTGGAACGCCACGAACTGCGGGTCGCCCTCGGTCTTCTGCATGATCACCGGCCACGCCGGCGGCGCATTGAACTTGATGATGCCTTGATCAAGCGAATACTCGCCGGGCGTCTGCGCGAACGTGGAACCGGCGAGCAGTGTCGCAGCGAGGGTGGCGAGTGCGGATTTGCGCATGATCGTCTCCGAGTCAATGGAAGCGGGTTGGTGACAGGCCTAGCCATTCCAGCGCGGTGCCGTGATAGACGCGTTGCTCTTCGGCGGACGCAAGGCCGAGTGCGGCGACGCCGGCGCCAGGTTCCTGTTCGCCGAGTGGGAACGGGTAATCGGTGCCGAGCATCACCCGGTGTGCACCGGCGACATCGAGCAGGTAGCGCAACGCACGATCGTCGTGCACGCAGCAATCGAAAAACAGCCGGTTCATGTATTCGCGCGGATTGCGGGCGTTGTCGGTGGCGACGAGGTCCGGGCGCATGCGGAAGCCATGCTCGATGCGGCCGATGGTGTAGGGAAACGCGCCGCCGCCGTGGGCAAAGGCGACGCGCAGCTTGGGCAGACGTTCGAGCACGCCGCCGAAGATCAGGCAGCACGCGGCGCGCGCCTGTTCGGCGGGCATGCCGACCAGCCACGGCAGCCAGTACTTGGGCATGGAATCCTTGCCCATCATGTCCCAGGGATGCACGAGGATGGCCGCGCCGAGGTCGGCCGCGGCTTCGAAGAACGGAAACAGTTCCGGTGCATCGAGGTTCCAGTCCTCCACGTGCGAGCCGATCTGCACGCCTTGCAAGCCGAGTTGTTCCATGCAGCGCTCCATTTCCTGGATCGCCAGCGTCGGCGACTGCAGCGGCACCGTGCCGATGCCGGCGTAATGGCGCGGATGATCGCGGCAGATCTGCGCGGTGTGCTCGTTGAGGAAACGGTGCAGTTCCAGTGCCTGACCGGGTTTTGCCCAGTACGAAAACAGCACCGGCACGGTGGAGATTGCCTGTGCCTGTACGCCGAATTTCGCGTAGTCGGCAATGCGGTGTTCGGCGTCGAACGCGTTCTCCCAGACTTCGCGGAAGAACTTGCCATCCTTGTAGATGCGGTGGCGGCCATCTGCGTCGACCATCACCGGAAAGCGCTCGTCGCCGTATTTCTCGGCGAGATTGGGCCAACGGGAGGGCAGGATGTGGGCGTGGGTGTCGATCTTGAGCATGCGTGAAGTTTAGCGGTTGGCGCGCGGCACGTCGCGGGCCAGCAAGTGGGCGAGCGTGCCGATGCTGTCGGCGATGCGGTCGCTGGCGTCAATCCAGGCGGCGACGAGAACGGGATCGTAGTCCGGTGCCGGCGCGCGCAGCGCATCGCGCAACCGGCTCTGCGCCTCGCGCGGCACGCTGCCGATGGCCGACGCCTTGCCCTCACGCAGCGCACGGGCAAGCGCAAGCATGGCTTGATCCACGCTTGCCGCGAAAGCCTCTGTGGCGCGCCGATCGGACAACGGCGCGGCGGATTGGCGCGTTGCTTCCAGCGCCATCGCCGCGCGCAGCAAACGGTTCGCGTTGGCGAAGATGCCCTCGGCCGTGGCGAGGATCTGGCGGCGTCGCGGCTCGCCGCGCAGGCGGTCGAGCGAGGCTTGCGCGTTCGTGCGCGCGCGCCGGCTCAGGGCGCGC
>DATIVQ010000189.1:0-3873 GCA_035465735.1 Rudaea sp. | reverse complement strand
AGCGCATCGCCGTACGCTGCATCGGCCCACTGCAGGTTCGCGGCCGAACCCTGAAAACGCGAGGCCGCGACGGACAGGTCCTTGCGGCTGGCGTCGAGGGTTTTCTCCGCCTCCGGATCGTGTGCGTCCAGTTCGACTATGCCAAGGCGCAATTCCACCGTCCCGATGTTCGGATCGTGCGTCGAATCGGCGATCGCCAGCGCCTCGTGCAAGGTGGATGTCGCCGCCGCATCGTCGCCTACGCAAGCTTGCGCGCGTCCGAGGTTTCCCAGAACCGAGCCGAGCATGTGCGCGCCGGGCGGGAGATTGCGACGGGCGACGGCGACGGCATTGGCCAGGGTCGCGGCGGCGGCAGTACATTGTCCCGCATACAGTTGTGCGACGCCCAGGGAGTTGTCGACATAGATGCTGCGCGGATGCCCGGGACCGAGCACTTGCTGCAGCATGTCGTGCGCGCGTTGGGCCAACGAGAGGCCCTTCTGGAATTGTTCCTGATAAATCGATTCGTTCGCCAGGTTCATCAAATCCATGGCGATGTCGGGACTGCGTGGTCCTTCGTGCGCCTCGCGCACTTTCAATACCCGTTCCGACCAGTTTTCCGCGTCGGCGTAATCGCCGCGCCGCATGGCCATGGCTGACAGCCCGGTCATGTCGCTGACCAGCGCGCGCGCGTGATCTTCTCCGGCATCCTTGAGCAGGTTATACGCTTGTTCGTATTGTCGGCGCGCCGCATCGATGTCGCCGCTGTCTTCCGAGGACCTGGCCAGGTTCGACAGGTCTTCGCCGACCTCCGGCGCATGTGGGCCGTAGATCTGCGTCGTCTGCTCCAGATTGCTCATGTACAGTTCATGCGCGGGCCTGGGTTGGTCGAGGCGTATCAGGGCACTGGCAATCGTGCTGCGCAGCAGGATCGCCATTTCCGGCGCATCGGCGAATTCCGTGTCGATGCGTTTTCCGGCATCGCGCAAAAAACCGACGACCGTTTCGGCGCCATGCTTGGCGTTGTAGGGATCCGCGTTGAGGAACAGTTCATTGAGAAATGAACGCGCGTGATCGGCGCGTGCCGCCATGAGCCGGGCTTCGTGGGCTTGCCACAGCGCAAAGGCGGTGGTGGCGATGAGTCCGACCAGTGCGAGGGCAGCAACCGCAACGGCCGCGCGATGCCGGCGCACGAGCCGCGCCGCAACGTAGGCGAGGCTCGGCCGGCCAATGCCGAGCGGCCGGTGATCGAGCCAATGCTGCAGGTCCTCGCGCAGGGACGCGACGGACGGGTAGCGCCGCCCCGGCTCCGGCGCCAGGGCATGCGCCACGATCCGCCCGAGATCGCCGCGCAGAAGGCGCGCCGGGGTTTTCGCGTCCGCCGCTCGCGCGCCATCCGCGCGCTTTTCGGTCGTTGCGAAACGCGCGAGTTCGGCCGTCGTCCA
The DNA here is from genome assembly GCA_035465735.1 of Rudaea sp. Classification (GTDB taxonomy): domain Bacteria; phylum Pseudomonadota; class Gammaproteobacteria; order Xanthomonadales; family Rhodanobacteraceae; genus Rudaea. The sequence continues at coordinate 2,449 of DATIVQ010000189.1, read as the reverse complement.
TTCTCCGGAACGCGCGATCGCGGTAGGCAGGCGTTTGCCGGAAATCAGTTCGTACAGCAGCAAGCCGAGCGCGAACACGTCGGTCGCGGTGGTGACGCGCTCTCCGCGCAATTGCTCCGGCGCGGCGTATTCGGGCGTGAAAACCTGCGTGGCCGGCGTCGCCGCGTCGCCGGAATCGAGTACCAGGGCAATACCGAAATCGAGCAGCTTGACCGCGCCTTCGCGGCTGACCAGCACGTTGGACGGCTTCAGGTCGCGGTGCACCACGAGTTGCGCATGGGCGTGCGCGACCGCAGCACACACCTGATCGAACAAGCGCACGCGCTCGCGCGCGTCGAACCCGCGCTGTGCGCAAAACTCGAGCAGGGGCTCGCCGTCGACGTATTCGATGGCGAGCCAGGAACGGCCATCCTGGATTCCGGCGTCGACGAACGCGGTGATGTTGGGGTGCGCGAGGGCGGCGAGGATATTGCGTTCGCGCGCGGCCAGTCGTGCCACGCGCGAGCCGCCGCTGTCGAGCATCTTCAGGGCCACGCGCTGGGTGAAATCAGCGCCTTGCCGCTCGGCGAGCCAAACCACGCCCATGCCGCCGACGCCGATCTCGCGCAGCGGCCGAAAGGGACCGACCAGTTCGGGAATCGCGTCCGGCGATCGTTGCCCAATGGCCACCCCCGGCGGTGTCAGCGTGTCACGTGCCGCATTCGCATCCATGAGCGAGCGCAATGCACGCCCGAGTTCGGGGTCGATGGCGGCGATCCGCTCGAGTTCGGCGGCGCGCGCATCGTCCGGCATCGGTTCGAGCCGCGCGATGTGTGCGCGCAATTCCTGCCAGCGTTCGGGGGCGAACAGCGGCGATGGCGTATCGCTCACGGCGAGTCTCCCAGCGTCAGGCGCAGGTAATTACGCGCCAGTAGCAGATTGCGTTGCACCGTACGCACCGTGACGCCGCGCAGTTCGGCAATCTGATCCATGGATAGGCCGGCGAACGCGCGCCAGGCGAAGGTCTCGGCAAGTTCCGCGTCCTGCTGCTCGAGCGCCGCGAAGGCGCGTTCGATTTCCAGCGCGCGTGCCGCGTCGATAGTAGTACCGGCAAGGTCGTCGTCGAGCTGGGTTCGCACCAGATCGCCCCCTCGCTTCAGCGCGAGGCGCCCGCGCGCGTGATCGATGACAGTCTGGCGCATGGCCCGCGCGGCCAGGTTGAAAAAGTGCCGGCGGTCGGTGAGCGCTGCCAGCGATCCGCCCGCCAGCTTGATGAAAGCCTCGTTGACCAGCGCGGTCGGCGTCAGCGTGGCCGAATCGGCGTTGCCGCGTCCCAGCTGGCGCGCGGCCAACTGGCGCAACTCGGCGTAGACCAAGGCGTAGGCCTGATTGCCCGCCGACGCGTCTCCCGCCGCCGCCGCGCGCAGCCAGTGGGTCAGAGGGATGGTGGTCGCCATGGCGATTGGCCCGGATTGATTCGAGAACGTTTCGGCAGGCGTGTCGCGTCGGGAGCCGTTTTGCGTTTCATCCCAGCGACACCCCTGCCGTCAGCCGAAGAAAAGCTTATGCGTTCGACATCATCTAGCATATCCCATCCGCGTTCCCGACACCTGGCGAGCTCGATCGCCGCATGGTTCGCGATCTCGTCGCCGGTGGCTGTGGCCCTGCCGACAACCTGGACGGTGAATTCCTGCAGCGAGGCCAGCAGCGGCAGCGGCACGACCGGCACGTTGCGCTATGCCGTGCAGCATGCCGCCAGCGGCGACGTCGTGGACATGACGCACCTGACCTGCGGCACGATTTCGCTGCATACCGGCGCCATCCATGTTCCGCAGGCCAACCTGACCCTGGAAGGTCCCGGCAAGAACAAGCTCAAAATCACCGGCAAATACAACGGCGTGGTGGAACATGACCGCATCATCGATCATACCGGTACCGGCGGCACCCTCTATGTCGACGACCTGACCCTGAGCTTTGGCTACCTCAAGCCGGCCAGCGGGGTCGGCGCGGACGGTGGCTGCATCTATTCGGCAAGCAACGTCCGGCTGTTCGGCGTGGATGCGTACTATTGCAAGGCGGCGGCGGCCGGAGGCGCGCGCGCCTACGGCGGCGCGGTGTTCACGAGGGGCGGGCTATCCATCGACTACACGACCATGAGCGGCAACATCGCCTATGGCGGAACGAACGGGCTGAGCTTCGGCGGCGCCGTGGTGACCGACAAGGCGTTTTACTCCTACTACAGCACGATTTCGGGCAATTCGGCGCGCGGCACCGGCACGAACGCGCCGGGGAGCGATGGTGGCGTCCTGGCGCAAGGCAATCTCGTCCTGCGCGGCTCCACGATCTCGGGCAATTATGCGAATGGCGCGGTCGGCGGCATCGCGGCGTTCTCCAGCCACAACACCGGCGTCGTCACGGAGATCATCAACAGCACCATTTCCGGCAATTCGGCGGCGCAATATACGGGCGG
>DATIVQ010000188.1:0-3573 GCA_035465735.1 Rudaea sp. | reverse complement strand
GCCGCCGATGGCGACCGAGCCGGCCGGCACGCGCGTGCGCGGCGTCGCGCGGCGCGGCATGTGCAGGGCCGCGTCCAGGCCGAGCAGGTACGGAAATCCCGGCGTGAAGCCGAGCATGGCGACGCGGTATTCGACGCCGCTGTGGCGGGCGATGACGTCTGCGGCGGACAACCCGGATTGCGCGGCGACATCGCCGAGATCCGGCCCGGATTCGCCGCCGTAAGTCACCGGAATCTCGATGCTGCCAGCGTCGTCCTCGGCATCGAATGAGGCATTGTCCACAAGTGTACGCAGGTGTGCGGCGATGCGTTCGAACGGCGATTGCACTGCATCCGCGCCGATCCAGGCGCCAGGATCGTAGCGCACGCAGACGCTGGCATAGGCGGGCGCAATGTCGATGATGCCGGCGAGCCTCGCCGAGTCCACCGTGTGCGCAATCGCGATCGCCTGCGCATTGATCGTCGCGTCGATCGCCTCGCCGCAGTGGATCAGCAACGCGCGATCGCCCAACGCTTCGATGCGCGGCGGATTCATGCGCCGGGAAGTTCCAGCGCATGGCGCAATGCCGCCAGCCGCTCCGCCTGTGCAGCGGGTGTGTAAGTCTCGCGTTCGCCGAAGCCCCAGACCGGGCGCGGCCACGCCGCATCCTTCGCGTGCCGTGCGATCACGTGCACGTGCAGTTGTGCGACCACGTTGCCAAGCGCCGCGATATTGAGCTTGTCGGGTTTGTCGAGCGCGCGCAGGACGCGCGCGCAGCGGTCGATTTCGGCGAGCAGAAGCCGTTGCATGGCCGTGTCGAGATCGATGAGCTCGCGCAAATGCGCACGACGCGGCACAAGGATCAGCCAAGGGAAACGCGCGTCGTCCATCAGTAGCACGCGCGCGAGTTCCAGGTCGCCGACGTGGTGCGTGTCGGCGGTCAAGCGCGGATCCAGCGCGAATTCCGTTTCCTTGCGCATCCTCAGCCCAGATTTTCCGCAAACAGCGCCAGTGTGCGTTCGAGCGCGAGCTTCGCGGCTGCCGCGTTGTAGGCGTGCGGATCGGCATCGCGATTGAAGGCGTGCCCGCAATCTTCATAGACATACACCGGCGCATTCGGCCAGGCAGCGCGCTGTTTCGCGATTGCCTCGGGCGGAATCGACGGATCGTCCGCGCCGAAGTGGAAGATGACGGGCGCCTTGAGCGGCTGGTCGAGGAATCCGACATTGCGCGCGCCGTAGTAGCTCGAGGCCGGCAGTCCCAGCACCTGTGCCGCGCGCAGCGCCACCGTGCCGCCCCAGCAATAGCCGACCACGCCGATTTTTCCGGATGACTTGATCGATTCGGCCGCGCTGGCGACCGCTTCGACGGCGCGATCCAGGCCGACGTCCATGGCCAGGTTCTTGCCGCGCGTCATGCCGGGCGTGTCGTAGCCGAGCTCGACGTCGTTCTCGACGAAATCGAAGAACGCCGGGGCGATCGCGGTGTAGCCGTGCGCGGCATAACCGTCGGCGACGGCGCGGATGTGCGCGTTGACGCCGAAGATTTCCTGCACCACCACGACGCCGCCATTCGGCTTGCCGGCGGGCTTGGCCAGGTAGGCGCCGATGCAGTGCATGCCGGAAGTGTTGAGTTTGATGCGTTCACCCATGACCGTGCCCTCCGGAAAATCGCATCCAGCGTATCCCGGCACGCCGCCTTGTCAATCGTTGCTTTTCAGGCGGAGTGGACCAGCACCCGATTGCGTCCCGCCGACTTCGCCGCATACACAGCCCTGTCGGCGGCCTCGATCAGCGATTCCAGCCGAGCCGGCGCGGGCAAGCGCGACATCAGGGCTATGCCGATGCTCACCGTAACCGCGCCGTTCGCCTCTGGAAGGAAGCCGAGCAACGCCTCGGCCACGCGCGTGCGCAGGCGCTCGGCGACCTGGACGGCATTCGCCGCAGCGTGGCCGCTGACCGCCGCAATGAACTCCTCGCCGCCGTAGCGTCCGAGCAGGTCGCCCGGCTCGAGCCATTGGCGCAGGGTCTGCACGCCGGCGACCAGCACGCGGTCGCCGTACAAGTGTCCGTGCGCGTCGTTGATGCGCTTAAAGTGGTCGAAATCGATCAGCAACACCGCCAGTTCGCCGCCGTTTCGCGCGCAGTCGGCGATGCGCGCGTCGAGCTGGCGCATCAGGTGGCCGCGGTTGGATACGCCGGTTAGCGGATCGCTGATCGCGGCCTGGAACAGCTCGTCAGCCTGCTGCTGAAGGCGATCGTTGGCGTGGCTCAAAGCCGCGCGCTGCGATTCGATCTCGGCATTGCGCAGTGCGAGCGCGCGATTGAGCCGGCGCACGCCGGCGAAGCGCCAGGCCAGAAGAAGCGCGACGGCACCGAAGCCACCAGCGACGATGACGACATAATTGCGTTGCAGTCGCTGTTGCTCAAGGCGCACGGACTGCAACTGATTTTCCTTGGCGGCCAATGCGAGTTGCTGATCGGCGGCGCGGCGTGCGTACTGGCCCTCCAACGCCGCGAGGCGCCGGCTTGCGCGCGTGCCGAGCAGTTCCTCGCGCAAGGCGGCGGACGCATGCGCATATTGCAGCGCCTGCGCGGGCTTGCCGATCGCGGTGGCGATCTTTTCGCGCAATTCGTTCACCTCGACCATCAGCGGCTTGTAGCGCGCGGTCTGCGGGTCGGCGAACGCGGCCTGCAGCAATTTGTTTGCCTGGGCAGCATCGCCGCGATCGAGCGCGGCTTCGGCCAGCGAGACCTGGCTGTGCGCGATGATCTCGTGTTGATTCAATTCGCGCCCGATCGCCAGCGCATCGTGCAGGCGCGTGTCGGCTTCGACGGGGCGGCCAAGCCCGAGCAGCGCGCGTCCACTGTTCAGCAGATCGAAGCCGACCGACGGGCGGTCGCCGATGGCGCTGCTCACGGCCAGCGATTCTTCCGCGGCGGCAAGTGCGGGCGCGAATTCGCCGGCATCGACCAGGTACCCCGCCCAGGTGCCGAGCGTGGCGGCGTAGTTGGCGCTGTCGCCGTGGCGGCGCGCGACGTCGAGCGCGCGCGTGAAGTAGTCGCGTGCGGCGGCATCGTCGCCGAGGTCGCGGTAGATCAGCGCCAGGTTGCGCAAGGTCAGTTCGAGCAGATCGTCGCTGCGTTCGCGAATCGCCAGGGCCTGCCGGAACAGGTCCAGCGCGGTGGCGTAGTCGCCGCGGTCGCGCGCCAGCGTGCCGAGGTTGGACAGCGCCGTGGCGGTGCCAGCCTCCATGCCGAGTGCGCGCTGCAGGGCCAGCGCCCGCTGTGCATGCGTCTGCGCATCGTCAAGGCGGCCGCGGCGGCGCGCCACGACGCCCAGGTACTCCTCGGCCTTGGCTTGCGCCCATCGCAGGTTCTCGCGCATGGCCAGTTGCGCGAGATCGTTCGACAGTTGCTCGGCGCGATCGTAGTTGCCGGTCAGCAGCGCGATTTCACCGCGGTCGACGGCCGCGGCCGCGGCATCTTCCGCGTCGCCGACGGCGATCGCCATTTCATGCGCGCGGCGCAGGTGATTTTCTGCGCTGGCGTAGGAATCCAGGGCCAGGAAAATGCCGCCGAGCAGGCGCTGGAA
>DATIVQ010000187.1:0-7955 GCA_035465735.1 Rudaea sp. | reverse complement strand
GTGAACCGCTTCTGTTCCTCGGGCCTGCAGGCCGTGGCGATGGCGGCCGACCGCATCCGCCTGGGCGAAGCCGACCTCATGCTCGCCGGCGGCACCGAGAGCATGAGCATGGTGCCCATGATGGGCTACCATCCGGTCTTTAATCCCCGTGTGTTCGACAATGAGCACATCGGCATCGCCTACGGCATGGGCATCACCGCCGAAAAAGTCGCCGAGCAGTGGAAGGTCACGCGCGAAGAACAGGATGCATTTTCCGTATCCAGCCACGCCAAGGCACTGGCCGGCATCGCCGCAGGCGAATTCGCCGACGAAATCGCACCGTACACGCTGGCCGACCGTTACCCAAACCTGGGTAATCGCGGCACTGTCGACGACACCCGCACGATCAAGATCGACGAAGGTCCGCGTGCGGGCACCACGCTCGACGTGCTGGCCAAACTGAAAACCGTGTTCCGCGCAGGCGGAAGCGTCACCGCGGGCAACTCATCGCAGATGTCCGATGGCGCCGGCGCAGTGTTGCTGGCCAGTGAGCAGGCGATCAAGGATTACAGACTGAAACCGCTGGCGCGCTTCGTCGGATTCTCCGTCGCCGGCGTGCCGCCCGAGATCATGGGCATCGGACCCAAGGCCGCGATTCCGAAAGCCTGCGCGCAGACCGGCATCAAACAGAGTGATCTGGACTGGATCGAACTCAACGAAGCCTTCGCCGCGCAGTCCCTGGCGGTGATGAAGGACCTGGGCCTCGACCCGGCCAAGGTGAATCCCCTCGGCGGTGCCATCGCGCTCGGCCATCCGCTCGGCGCAACCGGCGCCGTGCGCGTCGCCACCCTGCTCCACGGCCTCAAGCGCCGCAAGCTCAAGTACGGCATGGTGACCATGTGCATCGGCACTGGTATGGGCGCAGCGGGAATCTTCGAGGCGGTCTAGCCAACGAACCGGATTCGTCGTATCTTCGCCGCGGGAATCCAACGACTTGAGGGGGTAACATGGCAAAGTATCGTTTGCTGTCTGCGGTCACCACAGCGTCCGGATTGCTGGCCGTATCATCCATAGCCTTGGCGCAAACTCCGCCACCGACCGTAGTGTCGACTCCGGCAATCGGAACGTGGGGAATTGCTCTGCTCGGCCTGTTGATCGCTGCGATTGGGCTTTCGAGCATCCTTGCCAAAGGACGCACACCGGCACCCTGAGGCCGGTTCGTCGAATCATGCCAATTTCGGCAGCCTGCCGCGCAGGCTGTCGGCGTCGTGCGGGCCGCGCTCGCCGATGAGCTCGCGCGCGGCGTCGACCTGGCCCCAGACGTTCCACAACAGCACGCCACGCACGCGGCCATCGTCGAGGATGTAGACGACGCCCTCGCGGTTCGGCTGCGTCCAGGATTCGACGACGTCAAGACGGTCGTCGAGCAGGCCGACGGCTTCGTAGCCCAGGTCGAACAGGTCAGAGTAGAAGAACGGCAGCGTCGTGTAGGCTTCGTCGGCGCCGGCCATCACGCGCCCGGCGTGATGACCCATGCCGATGGCGGCGTTCTCGTGCTCCACGCGCAGGCGCGCATCGAGCGCGGGGTTGTGGAAATTGGCCACGTCGCCGGCCGCGAAAATATCGGGGTCGCTCGTACGCAAACGATCGTCGACGACGATCCCGTTGTCGACCTTCAATCCCGCCTGCTCGGCCAACTCCGTGTTCGGCACGACGCCGAGTCCCGCGACAACCGCGTCGAAACGCAATTTCGCGGCGTCGTCCAGTGCGACGTCCACTCCACTGGCGTCGGCCTTGCCGCCAGTCACTTTTGCGCCGGTGCGCAACTCGATACCGCGTTCGCGGAAGTAGGCGTTGAGGAATTGCGAAAGCGGCGGCGGATAGCGACCTGAGCCGATCGCTTCGCCGGGGAAAATCATCGTGACCTTGCAGCCGTTCGCGGCCAGCGAAGCGGCCAGTTCGCTGCCGATGAAACCGCCGCCAATCACGCCGATGCGAGCGCCCTTGGTGGCGAAGCGGCGCAGCGCGAGGTAATCGTCCAGCGTACGAAAATGGATCACGCGCTCGCCGTCGAACGGCAGGCGCCGCGGCGCGGCGCCGGTGGCAAGCAGCAATTTGCGATAGCGGTACGTGTCGCCCTGGTCGTCGCGCGTGGTGTGCGCCGCGCGATCCAACGCCACGATGCGGCGGCCCAGATGCAAGATCGCGCCGGATTTATCCGTGCCGAGGTCGATCGCTTCGACCGCCTTGTCTTTCCAAAGCGCCTTGGACAGCGGCGGACGTTCGTAAGGCGGCTGCGCCTCGTCGCCGACCAATCCGATGCTCGCCTTTGCGTCGCACTCGCGGATCGCCTTGGCCGCGGCATCGGCGGCCATGCCGCCACCGACGATCAGGTAATCGAAATCGCGTTGCCTCGGCATCGTGGTTTCTCCATCCCGGCGAAGCTCAGACGACGGTCAACGTGACCTCGACATTGCCGCGCGTCGCATTCGAATACGGGCACACGATATGCGCCTTGTCGACCAGGGCCCTGGCGGAGGCGCGATCCATGCCGGGCAGGGAAATCTTCAGTTCGACCTGGATGCCGAAGCCGTTCGGGATCGGGCCGATGCCGACGAGGCCGGTGATCGAGGCATCAGCCGGCATCGCGATCTTGTCGCGGCCGGCGACAAATTTCATTGCGCCGAGGAAGCAGGCCGAGTAGCCGCAGGCGAACAGCTGTTCCGGATTCGTGCCCGCGCCCTTGCCGCCCATTTCCACCGGCGGGTTGAAGGTGAATTCGAGCTTGCCGTCCGAGGTCCTGGCGTGACCATCGCGGCCGCCGGTGGCGGTGGCCTGCGCGGTATAGACGACTTTCTCCAGCTTCATGGTGTTTTCCTTGGATGACGAATCGATGAAGTATGCGCCGATCGCAATTGGAATTCAGGCCGCGACGTGCCTTCTCAGGCGTCGAATCAGCGCATTCGTGGAACTGTCGTGCGCGAGCGGCCGGTTCGGATCGGTGAGTTCGGGGACGATGCGGGCCGCGAGCTGCTTGCCGAGTTCCACGCCCCATTGGTCGAAGGAATCGATGTCCCAGACGACGCCCTGCACGAACACGCTGTGCTCGTACAAGGCGACCAGGGCGCCGAGCGCGGCAGGCGTGAGCCGCTCGGCAATGAGCACATTGCTGGGCCGGTTGCCGTCGAAGGTCCGGTGCGGAACGAGGTGTTCCGGCACGCCTTCGGCGCGCGCCTGTCCGGCGGTCTTGCCGAAGGCGAGCGCCTCGGCCTGCGCGATGAGATTGGCGAGCAGCAGTTCGTGCTGGCCGCCGAGCGGATTCAAGCTGTCGCGAAAGCCGATGAAATCGCAAGATGCGCGACGCGTGCCCTGATGCAACAGCTGGTAAAACGAATGCTGGCCATTGGTGCCCGGTTCGCCCCAGACGACGGGACAGGTGGCGCAATCGACGCGCGTGCCGCCCTGTGTAACCTGCTTGCCGTTGCTTTCCATCGCCAACTGCTGCAGGTAAGCGGGAAAACGCTTGAGGTACTGGTCGTACGGCAGGATCGCGACGCTCTCGATGCCGAGGAAGTTCGCGTTCCAGACGGACAGCAACCCGTGCAACACCGGCAGGTTGCGCTCGAACGGCGCGCTGCGGAAATGCATATCCATTGCTTGGAAGCCGGCGAGCATGGCGCGGAAATTTCCGGCGCCAATGGCGAGCATGGTCGACAGGCCGATCGCCGAATCCATCGAATAGCGCCCGCCGACCCAGTCGCGAAAGCCGAACATGTTGGCCGGGTCGATGCCGAATTTCGCGACTTCAGCCACGTTCGTCGACACGGCGACGAAATGCCGGCCCACGGCGGACTCGTCGCGCAGCGCATGCAGCAGCCAGGTCCGCGCCGCGTGCGCGTTGGCGAGGGTTTCCTGCGTGGTGAAGGTCTTGGAGCAGACCACGAACAGGGTTTGCGCGGGATCGAGGTCGCGCACCGCCTCGCAGAAATCCGTACCGTCCACGTTCGACACGAAGCGGAATGCAAGATCGCGTCGGCTATAGTGGCGCAAGGCTTCGTAGGCCATCACCGGGCCGAGGTCCGAACCGCCGATGCCGATGCTGACGATCGTGCGGATCGCTTGGCCCGTGTGTCCCTTCCATTCGCCGCTGCGCACGCGTTCACAGAACTGCGCCATGCGATCGAGCGTGGCGTGGACTTCCGGCACGACATCCTTGCCATCGACGAGGATCTTCTCGCCCGCCTGCGCGCGCAAGGCGACGTGCAGAGCCGCACGATTTTCGGTGACGTTGATCTTCTCGCCACGCCACATCGCATCGATGCGTCCGCGCAGGCCGCAGGCATCGGCAAGCTGCACGAGCAGGCGCATGGTTTCGTCGTCGATGCGGTTCTTGGAATAGTCGAGGAACCAACCTGCCGCCTCGACCCCCAGCCGTTCGCCGCGCCGCGGATCGGCACCGAACAGTTCGCGCAAATGCGCATCTCCGAGCGCCGCGCGGTGCGTCGCAAGCACTTTCCAGGCAGACAGTCCGGTGCGGCCGGGCATGTTCAGGCGCAAGCCGGCAAGGCGGCGAGCGGGATCAAGGTCGCGCGCGAATGGCCCTGCTCGGCCAGGTATTCGAGCCAGCGGTTGAGGAAGGTCGCCATGCGCATGCGGTGCTGGAACACGGTTTTTGCTGGCGCGAACGGGCCGAGTTCGCGCCACAGCCTTTGGCCGGGATGGCAGTGCGTGACTTCGGCCACGTGCGCGTCGCGGTACATGCGCAGCCACGCCGCGGGCGACGGCCCCCCGGTATGCGCGTCGGTCATGCAGTAGGTCAGGTGCAGCTCGAGTGTGTAGCGATGACGCTCGACGATGTCCAGGCGCACGTCGAGGCTGTCGTCGACCGAGGAAACATGGGAGCCAGGCGCGAGATCCTGCGGCGCGAATAGGCGCGCCAGCCGGTGGTAGTTCTCCGCATACAGGCCCATCAGGTACGCGAAGCGCCCCGGCAACGGGTCGATGCGGATGGCGGCGACGGCGGACATGCACCGATCATAGCATTCGCCTTCGCTGCGGCCAGTCTGTACCGGGGCGCGCGCTGCGCCTATGATCGAAAGCCTCGCCCGCGATTCAGTGGCCGCGCGATCTATCTCCGCGGGGTCCGGCGTGTCCGCCAGGCAAGGGCCGCGGCGCGGTGCGCGAACCGCCATCGTGGCCGCCGCGCCAGTGACCGCCGTGGTGATACCCGCCGTAATAATTGAATCCGAACCACGGCCACCAGCCGCCGTAGCAGCACCATGGATCCGCATAATAGCCCGGTGCGTAGTAGCCACCGTAGGCGTAGCCCGGCGCTGGCGCGTAGACGGCGGTGCCGTCGTCGTAGACCACGCCCGGTCGGGCGTAATAACCCGGCGTGTACACGCAACCGCCCAGAGCGAGCAGCGCGCCCGTCGCAAGCAGAATTCCGAATCGACGTTTCATGACCAATCTCCGCCGTTCCCTTTGCAAGACTAGTCCCGCACAGTTGAATCACCGCTGAGCGGCGCAGGAAGTATCAACGGCCCAGCAGCTGCGAGAAAAACACCTCGATCACGCGCGGCTCCATGATGATCGTGAACAGCACGCCGTAGGCCGCACCCCACAGATGCGCGTTGTGGTTGACGTTGTCGGTGCCCTGGCGCTCAAGCCAGAATTCATAGGCGACGTACAACACCGCGAACAATATCGCCGGCATCGGGATCACGAACACCAGGATCTGCGCCCACGGCTGCAACAGAATGAACGCGAACAACGTCGCCGACACCGCGCCCGAAGCGCCGAGGCTGCGATAGCGCGAATTGCCGCGGTTGCGCAAATACGTGGGCAGGATCGAGGCAACGAGCGCACCGGCATAGAAAATCACAAAGCCGAACGGGCCGAGCACCATGTTGTACAACTGCTCCATCACGCGGCCGAAGAAGTACAGCGTGAACATGTTGAAGAACAGGTGCATCGGATCGGCGTGGACCAGTCCGTAGCTGAGCAGGCGGTAATACTGCTTGTCGCGCGAGACCGCCGGCGGCCACAGGATCAAGTCCTGCACCAGCCGGGCATTGCTGAACCCCATGATTGAAACGATGCAGGTAACGGCGATGATGATCAGGTTGCTGCTCACGCGACGTGTTCCTCGACGAATATCGGCTGGCACGGGTTGGATCGAATCGGGCGATGGTAACACCGGCGGCAAGCTGCCTTGTCCCACCGCGCCTCGCGCGCCGGGCGCGGCGCCGTTAAAATAGCCGCCCTTATCGCACAGTGCAGGAATTCCCATGGGCAGAGGCCCCAGCATCGAAGGCCGCAAGAACGCCGCTGACGCCAGCCGCGGCAAGCTCTTCACCAAACTGATTCGCGAGATCACCATTGCCGCGCGCAGCGGTGGAGCCGATCCGGCCAGCAATGCGCGCCTGCGCGCCGGCATCGACAAGGCCAAGGCCGTCTCGATGCCGAACGACACCATCGAGCGTGCGCTCAAGCGCGCCTCGGGCGCGGACGCTGACAGGATGGAGGAAATCCGCTACGAAGGCTACGGCCCGTCGGGCGTCGCGCTGATCATCGACTGCATGACCGACAACACCCAGCGCACCGTGGCCGACGTGCGCAGCACGCTCAGCAAGCACGGTGGCAACCTCGGCACCTCGGGTTCCGTCGCGTTCCAGTTCAAGCATGTAGGCGAGTTCGTGGTCGATACGAGCAAACCCGGCAGCGAGGACAAATTGCTCGAAGTCGCGCTCGATGCCGGCGCCGACGACGTGCAAAGCGACGCTGGCGAAAGCATCGTGCTGACGACGCCGGAGAATTTCGAGGCGGTGAAGAAGGCGCTCGCTGCAGCGGGATTCACGCCGGAAAAAGCCGACGTGATCTGGCGTCCCGACAACCGCACGCCGGTCAACGCCGAAGTCGCCGAGACCCTGCGCGATCTTATCGACCGCCTGGACGAACTCGACGACGTGCAGACTGTCTACCACAACGCCGAATTGGCGGTGTAGGCGTCAGCGCAGCTTCCACTCGGCGAGCACTTCGTGGTGCGCGTGGCCGATGTGGCTGTCGACCAACGCGAAGCTGCGCGCCGGCCAACGCACCGGCGTAATCGCCACCGGCGCCGGTAGCTCCGAATCGCCATAGGCAATCGTCGCGTGCGGAACGAATTCCCGATCGTCCACGGTGACACCGCCTCGCACCAGCGCGTCGCCGAGCCAGCCCTGGAATTCGCACAGTCCGGCCTCCGCGTCCGGCGCACAGCGCAGCACCCACGGCGATTGGCGCTGCCCGCGAAAGCTCGCGATTTGATCCAGCACGAAGTCGAACGAGGAATGCACCTGCGCGGCCACGGCCGCTTTCGCACGCGCGGCGATGTCCACCGGGAATTGCGCGAAGGTGCCGAGGAAATGCAAGGTGACGTGCAGGTTCGCCGGATCGATCGGGCGATGACGGATCGCCGTCTTGGTTTCCAGCGTCGCCATCGCACTCGCGATGGCGCGCGTCGTGTGCGCATCGGCGCGCAGGGCGAAGAAAAGGCGGTGGGCCGAAATTCGCATCGCTCGTATGCTACCTGCCTATGCTAGGATCGATCAGCGCGCGGTTGGAGGAAAGGGGCTGCTGCAACGCGTTTGCCTCCTCCGGGCGTTATCAGTCCCGTTGCAACGACGGATTCAATCGACAATAACCTAGGGGGCATTCATGAAAATCCTACTGGCTCTACGCATCGCCTTGCTGAGCGCCGCGTTCGGACTTCCTGCCGGGCAGGCCACGGCCGCCGCCGGCAAGTGGCATTTCAAGGTGAAGAACTCCACCGATGCCGACATCGTCAAATTGCAGGTGTCGCAGAACAAGAAAAGCTGGGGCAAATTCGACATCGGCAGCGGCATTGCGCCGGGCGAAACCGCGACGATGTACTGGGACAGCAGCACGGACAACGAGAAGTGCGTGCAATGGATTCGCGCGAAATTCAGCGACGG
>DATIVQ010000186.1:0-4776 GCA_035465735.1 Rudaea sp. | reverse complement strand
CGGTCGATTCGCACGCGCGCGCCGACGCGCAGATCGCGCAGGCCGCGCGCCTGATCGATGCCGTGATCGCGCCGGCGCGCACGACGCTGTTCTGCTATCCGTACGGCCAGTCCAACGATTACCTGCGCACCGACTATTTTCCGTGCCACCTCGCCGAACACGGCATGCGCGCCGCATTCGGCGATGGCGCAAAGCCGGTGGAACCGCAAAATGATCGTTGGAACCTTCCACGCTATATCTGCGGCTGGCACTGGAAATCAGGGGAAGAACTGCGCGCGATCCTGCTCGACGCGGCTTGATTCAGAACGGACTAGCCGCGTTCGCCTGCTCGATCAGCGCGCGCTGCTTCGCCGCATCGAGTGGCTTCGTGAAGTAGACCAGCAGTCGCGGGTAGGCGGTCTTCTCGAAGCCAACCGCCAGGTCCGTCCGCTCGGCGAGCACGTCCCCGCAATAGCCGAAAATCGCCGCACAACGCGGCGCAAAGTGCCGTACCGACCATGCCAGGCAATGCCGATACAGTCCACCCGCGGCGCGGATGGCACGGCGTAGATCCGCCGGAGCGCGGCGCAGCGCGCGATTGTCCACGCAGGCTCCTCCGCCGAGCAGGATCTCGCCGACGGCGGTGAAATGGATGTAGCACAGCGGAATCCGGTTTGTCCCATCGTTCCAGCTGGCAACGACGTGATGTGGAAAATCCGGCGCATCGGTCTCGTAGCGCCTGCGGAACAGCGCGTTCGCGATGTGCCCGCCGTCGGCGGCCTCTTCGACAACGAAGTGCGGCGCAAGGGATTCCGGATGCGTTTCCACTCAGGGTTTTTCCGCCTTGTTGCGCACACCATGCGGCACATGTCCGGTCGCCACGTGTCGGCGCGCGGACTCGACATTGGCATGCGAATCGTCGAAGAAGATGTCGGCTCCGAAAGTTTCCAGGAACGGCCCCTTGTCGCGGCCACCGAGGAACAGGGCCTCGTCCAGGCGCACGCCCCAGCTGCGCAGGGTGAGGATCACGCGCTTGTGCGCCGGCGCCGAACGCGCGGTGACGAGTGCGGTGCGGATCGGCGAATCATCCCCGGCCGGAAACGCCGCCTGCAAGCGATGCAAGGCGGCGAGAAACCCGCGAAACGGTCCGCCGGACAGCGGCGTGTCGACATTTTCCACCTCGTTGCGGTGGAACGCCTCGATGCCCTGCTCCTGCGATACGCGCTCGGATTCGTCGCCGAAGATCACGGCATCGCCGTCGAACGCGATGCGCACCTGGTCGCTGGCCGTCGCCGGCGCCTTCGAGGGCAGGATCGTCGCCGCCGCGATGCCGGCGGCCAGCGCCGCCGCCACGCTTTCCGGATTGGCCGAGAGGAAAAGCTGCGCGCCGAAGGATGGCACGTACGGCGAAGTCGAAGCACCGCCGGTAAACACTGCGCGTGCGATCTGCAGGCCGTAATGCTCGATGGAATTGAATATGCGCAAGCCGGTGTCGGCCGAATTGCGCGAGAGCAGGACAACCTCCACGCGCGGTTCGGTCGCGCCTGCGTTCAGGCGCAGCAGCTTGCGCACGAGCGGAAACGCGATGCCGGGCGCGAGCAGTTCGTCCTCGCGCGCCATCTGGAATTCGCGGTACGCCTCAAGGCCCTCGTTTTCGAACAACTCGTGGCTTTCGCCCAGATCGAAAAGCGCACGCGAGGAAATCGCGACAACGAGTTTGTCCGCGTTCTTGTCAGGTGTCTCGCTCATCGGTCAAGTGTAGCGCCATCGTCGCCGTGCGACGGATCACTCGAACCCGTTCTTGAAGATCGTGTCGGCCAGGATCACGGCGGCAAGGGCGTCTATGCGGCCATAGCCTTGCACGGGATTGGGGAATGTCGTTGCTGGAATGGCGCCACAAACTTGCGTACTTGTAATCGGCACAGCGGTCTGGCGCAGGATGTCCATCACGCGCTGCGGATCGCCCTTCAATGCCGGATTCACCGCCATGACCAGTGCCGCCGCGCCGGCCACGTGCGGCGTCGCCATGCTGGTTCCGCTCAGGGAGGCATAGGACGTGTCACTGCCGTTGTATACCGAGCGTACATTCGAACCCGGCGCAACCACATCGGGTTTCACGCGATTTGCGCCAGTGACCGGGCCACGGCTTGAAAAGCTGGACATCGTGTCGCTACTTGTCGTCGAACCAATGGTGAAGGCGCTGTCCAATGTGGCGGGTTGATCGAGGATCGTATTGCATGCCGATCCATCGTTGCCCGCTGCGGCAACGAATAGGATGCCACCGGCAACCAAATTGTCGATCGCCGTCTTGACCTCATTGCCCGCCGTGCAGCCTTCGGAGGCCGGACAGCCCCAGGAATTGCTGACGATATCCGGCGCCTTGGCCGGATCAGGATTAGCTCCGGCAAGATCGGTAGGCGCAAGCAACCACTGCGCGCATTCGTTGTAGCGGGCTGGCGTACCGTTGCCCGCGTCCATGTTGCGGCATCCAATCCATTTCGCGCCCGGCGCAACGCCAACCTGATTGCCAGCGCCATCGTCGCCCACCATCGTGCCGACCGTATGCGAGCCGTGGCCGTCATCGTCGCAGGGAACGAGGGAATCGTTGCCGCAGGGATTGCTGGTGGAATCGTGGATCGCATCGTGCCAGTTGTAGTTGTGATTCGCGGTCGAGCCATTCCAGCCGCGGTAATGCGGCTTGAGTGCATTGTGGGTCCAGCGGATGCCGGTGTCCTGGCCGGCGATGGTCACGCCCTGGCCGGTGATGCCCATCGCCCACACCTGCGGCGCATTGATCTTGCTCACGCCCCACTCCACCGCTTCGACGACATCTGGCCGCATCGTCGGCTCAGGCGCGGGCATGCGCAACGGCTGCGCCGTGTTTTCCACCAGCCGTGCCACGTCGTCGCGTGCGGCGAGTTCGTCGATCTGCGCCAGCGTCAGCTCGGCCTGGATCATGTTGACGATCCAGAAGCTGCGATAGGTCACGCCGTTGTAGTCCAGCCAGCGGCGCAACGGCTCCTGCGACACATCGGCGGTGGCACGCAGGGTGTCGACCAGATTGCGGCGCCGCGCGAGTGCGTCGCCACCTTGACGCAGCAGCGAGGTTGGCGCCACCGCCTTCAATACGATCAGGGCATCTGCGCTTCCGCCGTGCCGCGATTTCACCAACAGTGCCGGATCAATCTCTGCGGCTGCGGTCGTACCGCAGGCAAGAGCAATCGCAACGGCCAGCCAAGCGCGTCTTTGAACGGACGTTTGCATCGCAACTCCCCAGAACGAATCGCGACGTGCACCGAAAATCTTTCGCTCAATACGCAAACTGCTCATTCAGAATCCGATCCTCGAGATTGTGCTCCGGATCGAACAGCAAGGTCACGGTCTTGTCGCGCGATTCGTGGATCGTCACTTCGACCACGTCGCGCACTTCGTGCGAATCGGCAGTGGCACTGACCGGTCGCTTGTAGGGATCGAGGATCTCGAACTTCACTTCGGTGCCGGCGCGCAGGATCGCGCCACGCCAGCGCCGCGGCCGGAACGGGCTGATCGGCGTCATCGCCAGCACGTCGGCGCCGAGCGGCAGGATTGGCCCGTGCGCCGACAGGTTGTAGGCCGTCGAGCCGGCCGATGTGCACAACAGCACGCCGTCGCACATCAGCTCGTCGATCTTCACGACACCGTTGAGGTAGACGCGGATGTGCGCCGCCTGCTTGGTCTGGCGCAGCAGCGAGACCTCGTTGAACGCAAGCGCGGTCGTGGCGGCGCCGGATTCGCCGACGGCCTCCATCACCAGCGGACGCAATGGCGTCGGTTGTGCGCGCGCCAGGCGCTCGCGCAAATCCTCGGCGCGGAACTGGTTCATCAAGAACCCGACCGTGCCGAGCTTCATGCCGAACACCGGCTTGTCCAGGGCAAGGTAGCGGTGCAGCGTGCGCAGCATGAATCCGTCGCCGCCCAGCGCCACGATCACATCGGCCTGTTCCACTGGAACCTCGCCGTAGCGCGCGCGCAAGTCCGCCAGCGCGGCTTGCGCCTCGTCGGTCTTGCTGGCAGCGAAGGCGATGACGGCGCTCATGCGCTTCGCATCAACCCGTTTGCACCAGTTGCGCCAACCGGCGCACCGCGACCGAGACGATCGGGTAGTCGGCGACGAGCTGGCTGCGCATGTCGGCGAACATGCTCAGGGTGAACTTGAGCGACGGATCGTCACGGTTGAGCCAGGCCTCGACCAGTTCCGCGCCATTGCCAGATGCCTTGCCTGCGGCGCCCTTGCCGCCATGTTCGATGATCTGTGCAGTCAGCGCGCGGTGCTGCGAATACAGCTCGTCGCGCAGGCTGCCGCGTGCGTGCGCGTGCCAGCGCGACTCGACCGGCAAACCCTCGATCTTGTCCATGAGCCAAGACAGGTGCAGCGCCTCGCCGAGCGCGAAATAGACTTCCGCCGCGCGTTCGACTTGCAGGCTGTGATCGGCGGCAACGTGGATGATGTCCATGCCCGAGCCCGGCGTCGGAAGCACGGCAAGATCCGCCGCCAGTTCGTCCGGAAAACCGGCATCCAGCCAGCGCTGCTTGTCGGCGTCATAGCGCTGCTTCTCGCGGGGCGTGATCGCCTCGACGAGATGCCCACGCAGATCGCGCATGCCCTGATGGTAGCGGTCGACCGCGGCAGCGATATCCAGGGTCGCGTCGGAATGGTTGAGAATCCAGCGCGTGGAGCCGCGCAGCGCGTTCCAGATGACGAGCAGCGCATCGATCTGCGCATTGCCATTGACCTTGCCGTCCAGCGCCTCGATGCCG
>DATIVQ010000185.1:0-6320 GCA_035465735.1 Rudaea sp. | reverse complement strand
GCCGGCATGACCACGCGGCGCAGCTTCTTGGTCGCGTACAGTTGCACGAACCAGCGCGCAGTGAACAGGAACACACCGACGTAGCCGATCAGCTTCCACGGCGTGATGACGACGTGATTGAAATGGAACAGGATTTCGTTCATGCGTCTCTCTGCATGTTTGGACGAGTGCGGTGCAGGATTCAGGTTCTGGCGGCCAGCCAATCGTGGATGGCGCCCGGAACTTCGCGCTGGGCGCGGCCGGATACGTAAATGCCGATGTGCCCGCCCTTGAACGCGAGTTCGGTGTAATCCTTCGTGCCCGCCAGCTGCTTCAAAGGACGTGATGCCGACGGCGGCACCAGATGATCCTGTTCCGCGAAGATGTTGAGCACCGGCATGGTGACGTTCTTCAGGCTCACGTCCTTGTCGCCGATCTTCAAGCCGCCGTTGACGAGCTTGTTGGCCTGGTAGAAATCCTTGATGAACTGGCGGAACGCCTCGCCAGCCTGATCGGGGCTGTCGAAAATCCATTTCTCCATGCGCAGAAAATTCTCGAGTTCGGCCTTGTTGTCGAGGATGTCGACGAGGCCGATGTACTTCTGCTGGTTCAGGCGCACGGGTTTCAGCGTCAAATAGCACCAGTTCATCAGGTCCGCCGGCACGTTGCCGAGCGTATCGACGAACAGGTCCACGTCCATGCCTCGCGTCCAATGCGAGAGCATGTTGTCCGGCGTGTGGAAATCCACCGGCGTGACCATGGTAATGAGGTTCTTGACCTTTTCGCGGTGCGTAGACGCATAGCACAGGCTGAACGCGCCGCCCTGGCAGATGCCAAGCAGGTTGATCTTGCCTACCTTGCAGTGCTTGGCAACGGCATCGACGCAACGGTCAATATAGCCGTTGATGTAATCGTCGAGGGTGAGATAGCGGTCGGACTGATCCGGATAACCCCAGTCGATCAAATAGACGTCCTCGCCCATAGCAAGCAGGTTCTTCACCAGCGAGCGATCGTTCTGCAGGTCGACCATGTAGGGCCGGTTTACCAGGGCGTATACGATCAGCAGCGGCAGCTTCGCGGTCGGCTTGTTGGCGCCCCTGAAGCGGTACAGCACGAGCTTGTCTTCACGATAGATTTCCTCTTTCGCGGTCGCGCCGTAATCGACTTCGTCCAGCGAACGCAGGGTCTTGAAGCTCGCGGCGATGCGCTGGTTGAACCTCAGCGCCTCGTCCATGGCCTTTTGCGGATCGATGCGTAGCGGACCCATGTCACTTTCTGCCCTTGGCCGCTTTCACGGCCTTGTGTTTGGGATGCGCCGCAACGGTGGCAGGCGTGGGGCGACCGCGTTTGAGCGTCGCGACTTCGCTACGCAGCGCAGCGACTTCGCGTTCGAGTTCCGCCACGCGCTGGTCGCTTCCGTTCTTGCCGGCGCGGCGCATTTCATGCAAGCGCTTGTGCACGCTGTTGAGTTCCGTGCGCGTCGGCATACCCAAATCCGTGCCGATGCGCTCGACCTCGGCCTGCACATGCGCGCGCACGCGCATCTGCGCGTTGACGACGTCGCCGTAGACTTTGCGGAATTCGTCCGACAGCGCGACCTGCGCATACGCCTCTTCGGCCGCGTCCACCCACAGATCGTAGAGCGCACGTGGCGATTCGATGCGGCGGCCGGGTTCGTCGCGTGCCGCAAGCTTGTCCTCGAAAATTCCAAAACTGGCCTGACTGGCCTTGAGGATCAGCGCGTTGTAGCGGCTGACGGCGTCCTGGTACTCGACGAAGGCCGCCGCCATCTTCTGGTAATGCTCCTGGTGCTCGCGCGCGTAACCGAACGCCGGCACGTGCAGCCAGGAAAGACCTTCGGATTTGGCCTGCGCAAGGAACGGCGCAAAGCTCGCGGACAACTGATCGATGCCCTGCGCACCGGGA
This sequence comes from Rudaea sp., assembly GCA_035465735.1. Taxonomy (GTDB): domain Bacteria; phylum Pseudomonadota; class Gammaproteobacteria; order Xanthomonadales; family Rhodanobacteraceae; genus Rudaea. The sequence goes on along the minus strand of DATIVQ010000185.1, from coordinate 4,415 downwards.
CCGCCGATGTCGCGCAGCATCTTCGCCAGCGGATTGCCGCGCAACAGCGCATCCATGCCGGGCATGTCGAAACCCTGGCGCATCGCTTCGGACCACGCCTTGGGATCCGCACCCCCGGTATTTTGCCCGGCTGCCGCGATCATGGATTGCATCAGCGCCATGTAACCCTTGGCGCCGGCCATGAGCCGATCGAGCGTTTCATTCTGCTTGCCGGAGTCGCCGAACAGCCGCGCCCACTGCTCGAATCCTTCGTGCCAGGGCGTCGCAGGATCGGGCGCACCAGCAGCATTACGCGTCGCGTCCTGCCAGGCGCTCCAATACTGCTTCTGCAATGCCTGCCAGTCGGCCATCCAGTCCTGCGCGGATTTCTCGTCGCTCATGTGTCCTCCGTCGGCGAAATCATCGTAACACGCGCCATGTTGCACCGCAAAAACACAGGCGCCGCAACAAAAAAGCACGCCGAAGCGTGCTTTTCTGGAATTGGTGCTGCAACGAAACGGTCAAGCGGCGGGCGCTTCCTCCGTCACCGCCTTGATCGACAGGCGGATGCGGCCCTGCTTGTCGACTTCGAGCACCTTGACCTTGACGATGTCGCCTTCCTTGAGCTTGTCGGAAACCTTTTCGACGCGCTCGTTGGAAATCTGCGAAACGTGCACGAGGCCGTCCTTGCCCGGCATGATCGTGACGAACGCGCCGAAATCCATGAGTTTGGCGACCTTGCCTTCGTAGATGCGGCCGGGCTCGACGTCAGAGACGATCTGCTCGATGCGCTTCTTTGCGGCGTCGCCGGCTTCGCGGTTGACCGACGCAATGACCACGGTGCCATCGTCACTGATATCGATCGTGGCGCCGGTTTCTTCGGTAATGGAGCGAATGGTGGTGCCGCCCTTGCCGATCACTTCGCGGATCTTGTCCGGGTGGATCTTGATCGTGATCAGGCGTGGCGCGTATTCGCTCATCTCGGTGCGCGAGGTGGTGATGACCTTGCCCATTTCGCCAAGGATGTGCAGACGGCCCTGCTTGGCCTGGGCCAGCGCGACCTTCATGATCTCTTCGGTAATGCCGTCGATCTTGATGTACATCTGCAGCGCGCTGATGCCGTCAGCGGAACCGGCCACCTTGAAATCCATGTCGCCAAGGTGATCCTCGTCGCCGAGGATGTCGCTCAGCACAACGAACTTGTCGCCTTCCTTCACCAGGCCCATCGCGATGCCCGCGACCGGTGCCTTGAGCGGCACGCCCGCATCCATCATGGCAAGCGAGGATCCGCACACCGAAGCCATCGACGACGAACCATTCGATTCGGTGATCTCGCTGACCACTCGCACGACGTAGGGAAACTGTTCCAGCGCCGGCTTGACCGCGAGCACGCCGCGCTTGGCAAGGCGGCCGTGGCCGATTTCGCGGCGCTTGGGTGCGCCGAAGCGGCCGCACTCACCGACCGAGAACGGCGGAAAGTTGTAGTGAAACAGGAACGGATCCTTTGACTCGCCTTCCGGCGCGTCGATGATCTGCGCGTCGCGCGCGGTGCCGAGCGTGATCGCAACCAGGGCCTGCGTCTCGCCGCGCGTGAACAGCGCCGAGCCGTGCGCGCGCGGCAACACGCCGACGCGTACGGTGATCGGACGAATGCCGTCGAGCGCGCGACCGTCGATGCGAATCTTGGTGTCGAGCACGGAATCGCGCAGGGTGCGATATTCGAATTCGCCGAATTCCTTGGCGACGTCCGCGACGACCCACTTCTCGGCCTCGATGCGGCCGGCCAACGCGGTCAGCATGTCCTGCTTGATCGCGGAGATGGCATCGCGGCGCTGCAGCTTGTCGCGCACCTTGAACGCCTCGGCGAGCTTGCCGCCGATGCTTTCCTTGATTGCGGCGATCATGGCCGTGTTCTTGGCCGGCGCATTCCACGCCGACGGCTTGGTGCCGGCTTCGACGGTCAGCTCGTTGATCGCATTGATGACGATTTGCAACGACTTGTGGCCGAACGTGACCGCGCCGAGCATGACTTCTTCGCTGAGCAGCTTGGCTTCGGATTCGACCATCAGCACGGCGTTCGCGGTGCCCGCGACGACGAGGTCGAGGTCGGATGTTGCAAGTTCGGTCTTGGTCGGATTGAGCAGGTACTTGCCGTTCGCGTAACCGACGCGCGCGGCGCCGATCGGGCCCTTGAACGGAATGCCGGCCAGCGACAGCGCGGCCGAGGCGCCGATCATGGCGGGGATGTCGCCGTCGATTTCCGGATTGAGCGACACGACCTGGGCGATGACCTGCACTTCGTTCTTGTATTCTTCCGGAAACAGCGGACGCACCGGACGATCGATCAGGCGGCTGGTCAGCGTTTCCTTTTCGGTGGGACGGCCTTCGCGCTTGAAGAAACCGCCGGGAATGCGACCGGCGGAATAGAATTTCTCGACGTAATCGACAGTGAGCGGGAAGAAATCCTGGCCTTCTTTCGCCTTCGCCGCGGCGACTGCGGTGACGAGGACGACGGTGCCGTCGATCGACACCATGACGGCGCCGGACGCCTGGCGGGCGATTTCGCCCGTCTCCAGCGTGACCTGATGATTTCCGTACTGGAACGACTTGGTGATTTTTGCCATTTTGTGTCTGCCTTTATGCCGTCATCCCGCCATCGGGAGTACGGTTCTTGTCGTGATGGGAAGTCTCGCAAAACAAATCCCCGCCGAAGCGGGGATCGTGGTGCAGCGATTAGCGGCGCAGGCCCAGACGCTCGATCAGGGTCTGGTAGCGGCCAGCGTCCGCTTTCTTCAGATAGGCCAAGAGGCTACGGCGCTGATTGACCATCTTGAGCAGACCGCGGCGCGAATGGTGATCCTTATCGTGCTCGGCGAAATGCTTGGAGAGGTGCTCGATGCGCGCGGAGAGCAGGGCAACCTGAACTTCCGGCGAGCCGGTGTCGTTGGGAGCGCGGCGGTAATCGGCAATGACCTTGCCGGTTTGTTCGGTGGAAAGCGACATGTGATTTACCTTTGCTGTTGCGTACGGCGCGAATCAGCCGGTCCGATGGACGAGCGCAACCCGCGTCAGGATCCGGGACATATCCCGGGTGGAAAAAGCCCCTCATTATAACCGGATTCGGCAGCGGGCGGGGAACCCGTTCAATCCGGCGCAGAGAATCCGCGCACGACGGCGACGCTGCCATCGGCTTCCAGCCGCACCAGCGCGACCAGCCTGCCCTGCGCATCCAGCGCACGGCACAGTGGCAGCGGCACTTCGGTGGACAGGCTCAGCCGCTGCCCGTGGCGCAGGCGCCGGGTCTGCTCTTCGGTCAAATCCAGGCTCGGTAGCGCGCTCAATCCGGTTTCCAGCGGCACCAGTATGCGATCCAGCGCAGCGGTACCGCCATCGTCGGAGACTTGTTGCAGGCTATCCAGTGTGTGCATGTCTGGATCGCGAAAAGGATCGACCCACAGCCGCCGCAGCGCGGTCAGATGCGCTCCGCAGCCCAGCCGTTCCCCCAAGTCGCGGACGAGGCTGCGCACATAAGTGCCGGAGCCGCATTCGACGTGCAGGTTCAGCACATCGCCATTGCGACCTTGCAGATCAAAACGCTCGACTTCTACCTCGCGTGACGGAACGACGACGTCTTCGCCGCGGCGCGCGCGCTTGTACAAAGGCACGCCGCCCTGCTTGATCGCCGAATATGCGGGCGGCGTCTGCACGATGCGGCCGCGCAATGTGGAAAGCGCGGCGTCGATCCGGGCATCGTCCAATGCCGGAACTGGCCGGGAATCGACGATTTCACCCTCGGCGTCATCCGTCGTTGTGGTCGCGCCGAGCCGGCATTGCGCCGCATAGGCCTTGCGCGAACCGAGCAAGTAGCCGGCGATCTTGGTCGCCTCGCCGAAGCAGATCGGCAGCAAGCCGGTCGCCAGCGGATCAAGGCTGCCGGTATGCCCGGCCTTGGCCGCGCCGTACAGGCGTTTTGCGATTTGCAGCGCGCGGTTGGAACTGATACCTGCGGGCTTGTCGAGGAGCAGGATGCCGCTGACAGCACGCGAATCGCGCTTCACTTGTCCCCGCGCAACAAGGCGTCGATGCGCTCGCCACGATCCACCGAATCGTCGTACTTGAAACGCAGTTCCGGCACCCGGCGCACGCGCATGGTTTTGGACAGTTCCATGCGCAGTTCCCTGGCCATCGCTTTGAGCGCCTTCACGCCTTCGGCCGCCTGATCCGGCAACAACGCGGTGACGAATACCGTGGCGACGTCGAAATCCTTGCTGCACTCGACGTCGGACACGCTCATCGATGGCAACGCATGTTCGCGCACCGCGTCATGCACCAGCGTGCCGACGAGGCGGCGCAACTCGGCGGCAAGACGGTCGGCACGGTTGAATGAATGCGAATGCATTACAACGTTCTCGCCACCTCGATGCGTTCATAGCACT
>DATIVQ010000184.1:0-1734 GCA_035465735.1 Rudaea sp. | reverse complement strand
TGGCCGTGCGCGGCCATGCGTTGCTTCATCATCTCGCGCATCTGCGGCGGCACGTTGGCCAGCATCGCATTCATCGATTGCGCCATCTTGCCCATGTCCATGTACTGCTGCTTGTCGCGCATGAGCATGAGGATGTTGCCGTTGGCCGCGTCAACCAGCAGGCTGGCATTGCCCGAATCCATGCGCATGCGGCTGCCCGAAACCTCGATGCGGGTCAGCGCGTGCGCGCTGTCGCCCTTGACCTCGGCGAATTCGGCGCGGAAATCGGCGAATGCGGATGCCGAAACCGCGCAACCCAGGATGGCGATGGAAAACGCAATGTGACGGCGCATGAATCTCTCCGGAATATGAGGGGAAAACCGCTGGCGGATTATCGCGGAAGCGGCCTGTCCTGTCACCGAATCGGTTAAACTTGCAGGCCGCATTTGCCTTCCGACATCCGATCTTGCCTGCCTGTCGTCTGCTGCCGTATTGCCGGGTTCCGCTTGCCGCCCTGAGTATTGCGCTGGTGGCGTGTTCGCACCCGCCGGTCAAGGCGCCGGCGCCGGATAACGCCGGTGCGGTCGCGGCGATCCGCGCGCTCGGCGCGCATTACGAATCCAGCGTGCAGGTGCATGGCGTGCGCGACGCGGCCGTGGACGGATTCCTCGATGCCGCGCACGCGCAGGAAGCGAAGGGGCAGTTCCAGGCCGCGCAGGCCGAAGTGGACAAGGCACTGAAAATCGCGCCGCGTGCGCCGGATATTCTCCAATTCGCAGCGGAACTTGCCGTCGAAACCGGCGACTGGAAGCGCGCCGGCGAACTGGCGCAGCAGGCGTACGCTCTGGGTCCGAAGGTCGGCGGCCTGTGCGCGCGCAATCTGGAAACGCTGGCGCGTTCGCTTACCGTACAAGGTGACGCCGCAGGCGCGGCGCAGGCGCGGGCGAAGATCGAAGCTTGCCGCGTGCCGCCGGTGACGCGGTTCTGAGCATGCGCATCGCCAGCGCGCGCGAATTGCTCGGTGCCGACGGGCCATTCGCGGCGGAAGTCTCCGGTTTCGTGCCACGCGCCTGCCAGCAGGACATGGCCGAGGCGGTCGAGGAAGCCATCGCCGAGCGACAGACACTGGTGGTCGAGGCGGGCACCGGCACCGGAAAGACGTTTGCGTATCTCGTGCCCGCGCTGATGTCCGGCAAGCGCGTCATTGTTTCCACCGGCACCAAGACCTTGCAGGACCAGTTGTTCCATCGCGACCTGCCGCGCGTGCGCGCCGTGCTTGGCGCGCGCCTGAAGGCGAGCCTGCTCAAGGGTCGCGCCAATTACCTGTGCCGGTATCGCCTCGACCAGACCTTGAAGGACGGACGCTTCGCCACGCGCGAACAGGCCGCGCAGGTGCAGGCGATCCGCGCCTGGGGTGAGCGCAGCGCGAGCGGCGACCGCGGCGAATTTTCCGAGGTGCCGGAAGACTCCCCGCTGTGGCCGCGCGTGACCTCGACCGCGGAAAACTGCCTTGGCGCCGAATGCCCGCTGTATGCCGATTGTTTCGTTGTCAAGGCGCGGCGCGCGGCCCAGGAAGCCGACCTCGTCGTGGTGAATCATCACCTGTTGTTTGCGGACCTCGCGATCAAGCAGGAAGGCTTCGGCGAAATCCTGCCGGGCGCGCACGCCTTCGTGCTCGACGAGGCGCACCAGATTCCGGAACTGGCCGGTGTATTCTTTTCCACAAGTATAACCGCGCGCCAGATGACGGAGCTC
>DATIVQ010000183.1:0-9016 GCA_035465735.1 Rudaea sp. | reverse complement strand
TTGTTGTCGTTGTGGTTGAGGATGCCGTTGATCTCTTCCTGCGCGTTGAACAGCGCGATCTTGTCCTGCTGGGCCATGTCGGACGCATTCGCATGCGCGGTGAGCAGGTTTTGCATGTCGGCCAAGCGGGCTTCCACGCGCGATTTGTCCGTGGCCGAAATGTAACCGTATTGGCCGCCCGGCTGCATGTCCTTGCGGATGCGCGCTTCGTCCTGCTTGAACGAATCCAGGGTCTGCGCCACCAGCGGCTTGGGCGCCGGCGGCGCGGCCTGCGCGGCAGGAACAAAGGCGGCGCAAGGCGCCAAAGCCAACACGGCGGCAAACATCATGAAGCGGTTCATTGCGGTCTCCTGTTTGGGGCAATTGGATGTACGTCATTTATCGTACATAGCCGCATCAGAGCTGTCAACGATGATTTTCGTAGACTACGGGACACAGTCAATCCTGCCGCTGCCGGCGCTTGCGCACACGCCGCGCCAGGTATTCGATCACCTCGCCGGCCACGTCCACGCCGGTGGCGGCCTCGATGCCTTCCAGGCCCGGCGAGGAATTGACTTCCAGCACCAGCGGTCCGCGCCGCGAGCGCAGCAGGTCCACGCCGGCCACGTTCAGTCCCATCGTGCGCGCGGCGCGCAAGGCCGTATCCACCTCGGTCTGGCTCAACTTCGCCGGCGTCGCCGATCCGCCGCGATGCAGGTTCGAACGAAACTCGCCATCGCGCCCCTGCCGGCGCATGGCAGCGATGACCCGTCCGCCGACCACGAAGCAGCGGATGTCGGCGCCACGCGCCTCGCGGATGAATTCCTGCACGAGGAAATTCGCGTACAGGCCGCGGAACGCCTCGATCACGCCCTGCGAAGCGGAATGTTTTTCGGCAAGCAGCACGCCCTGCCCCTGCGCACCTTCGTTGAGCTTGATCACGTGCGGCGGCTCACCGAGCATGGCCAGCAGATCCGCCGTGTCGTCGGGATAGTCGCCGAACACGGTTGTCGGCAGGCCGATGTTCTCGCGCGCCAGCAATTGCAGGCAGCGCAACTTGTCGCGCGCACGCAGGATCGCATCAGAAGAATTGGGCGTATAAACGCCCATCATCTCGAACTGGCGCAGCACCGCCGTGCCGTAGAACGTGATCGAGGCGCCGACGCGCGGAATCACCGCGTCGTAATCGGCCAGGGCGCGACCCTTGTAATGCACTGCGAAATCGCCCGGCGCGATGCGCATGTAGCAACGCAGCGGATCGAGCACGCGCACGCGATGTCCGCGCGCGCGCGCCGCCTCGACCAGGCGCGCGGTCGAATACAACTTGGCGTTGCGCGAGAGGATCGCGATCTTCATACGCTGGCGCCGCGCTTGCGGCGACCGCAAACCCACGACAAATCCGGATCGACGCGGAAACGTCCGTGCAAGGCGGTGCGCCCGATCAGCATCGGAAACAGCATGCCGCCGCGGTCGGTGAGGTTGATATCCGCGTCGATGCGCGCACCGTCAAGGACAATCGCGCTGCGAATGAACCAGCGTTCGGCGGTGCGTCCGCCGGAATCGGTCACCGCGCGACGTTCCAGCGCCGGCGCCTCGCACGGCACCGTGCGCGCGCTGCGCCGACGTGGGGCAACCGCAAACCGCAACCAGGTCTGGCCGTCGCGTTCGAAGGTTTCCAGCGCCGTTACATGCAGGGACGACGAGCGCGCACCGGTGTCGATCTTGGCCTTTATCGAGATCAGCCCGAGTTGCGGCAGGGACACCCACTCGCGCCAGCCGATAAGAAGCGGTTCTTGCATGACGCGCGATCCGGATGATTGGAGCGGGTGAAGGGAACTCGCCCGACCCCACCCCAAAATAGGTCAACTCATGTAAGTGCCTGACTCCTCAGCAAGTGCAGACATGCTCTCTCGTCAAGCTCCGGTGAAATCGTAGCACAGGCTGGAAGCAGACAAGGTCGCCGTGGCGGTAGGAATGCTCTCAACCGTTTCGCGCGGGGAAATCAATTCAATCCCGTCGGCCCAAAGCCGTCAATGCAAGGAAGAGGTAGACCCGGGTGCCACGCATGTCCGCCAGTAGTTGCGACCGTGGGATATATACTCGCTGCCGCATCTAAGCCGACGGGAAATCGCTGTGCTTCGCAACGCCTGCTTTTCGCGCCATTTGATTCGCGTTCTAGTGCTACTAGTCGCAGGGCTCGCGTTTGCTGCGCCAAGTCGTGCCGTCACCAACACCTGGGAATCGGCCGCGTCGCTCACAACCGCGCGGTCCTACGCCACCGCCACGCTGCTGCCCTCTGGCAAGGTGCTGGCCGCGGGGGGATTCAACAACGGCGCTGTTCTCGCCAGCGGCGAGCTATACGATCCGGCTGGCAATACGTGGACTGCCGCCGGTTCGCTTACGACCGCGCGGGCCTACCACACCGCCACTCTGCTGCCCTCGGGCAAGGTGCTGGTGGCAGGCGGATACAACGGCACCAGCTCTCTCGCTAGTGCCGAACTGTACGATCCGGCCAGCAATACGTGGACCGCCGCCGGTTCGCTTGCGACCATTCGGTACTTGCACACCGCCACGCTGCTGCCCTCGGGCAAGGTGCTGGTGGCGGGAGGAGAAGGCAGCCTCGGCGTTGCTCTCGCCAGTGCCGAGCTATACGATCCGACCAGCAATACGTGGACCGCCGCCGGTTCGCTTACGACTGCGCGGGCCTACGCCACCGCCACACTGCTGCCCTCTGGCAAGGTGCTGGTCGCGGGGGGATTCAACAGTACTAACGGTTATCTCACCAACGCCGAGTTGTACGACCCGGCCAGCAATAAGTGGACTGCCGCCGGTTCGCTTACGACCGCGCGGGCTTACCATACCGCCACCCTGCTGCCCTCGGGCCAGGTGCTGGTGGCCGGTGGATACAACATTACCAACCGCGATCTCACCAATGCCGAGCTGTACGATCCGGCCAGCAATAGTTGGACCAGCGCTGCGTCACTCGCGACCGCGCGGGCCTACCACACCGCCACGCTGCTGCCGTCGGGCAAGGTGCTGGTGACGGGAGGATTGGGAAACAGCGGCGTTTCTCTCGACAGTGCGGAGCTGTACGATCCGGCCAGCAATAGTTGGACCAGCGCTGGTTCACTTGCGACCGCGCGGATCTTGCACACCGCGACCCTGTTGCCCACGGGCAAGGTGCTGGTGGCGGATGGCGGAGACGGCAGTTTCGCTCTCGCCCGTGCAGAGCTCTACGATCCAGCCAGCAATTCGTGGACCCTTGCGGCTTCGCTTGCGACTGCGCGGTACCAGCACACCGCCACCCCGCTACCCACGGGTAAGGTGCTGGTAGCGGGAGGAGAAGGTAGCGGCAGCGCCGCTCTCGCCAGTGTCGAGCTGTACGATCCGGCCAGCAATACTTGTGCTGCTGCCGGTTCGCTTGCGACCGCGCGGTATCAGCACACCGCCACCCTGCTGCTCTCGGGCCAAGTGCTGGTGGCTGGGGGCTACGGCAACAGCGGCCCACTCGCCAGCGCCGAGCTATACGATCCGGCTAGCAATACATGGACTGCCACGGGTTCTCTTGCGACCGCGCGTGCTTACCACACGGCCACCCTGCTGCCCTCGGGAAAAGTGCTGGTGACGGGAGGATTTGGCAACGGCGGCGTGTCTCTCGCCAGTGCGGAGCTCTACGATCCGGCCAGCAATACTTGGAGCGTCGCGGGTTCTCTTGCGACCGCACGGGCGTACCACACCGCCACCCTGCTGCCCTCTGGAAAAGTGCTGGTGGCGGGTGGCGTAGATAGCGGATTCAGTCTCGCCAGTGCGGAGCTCTACGATCCGGCCAGCAATATCTGGAGCGCCGCGGGTTCTCTCGCGACCCCGCGGGACTACCACACCGCCACCCTGCTGCCCTCGGGAAAAGTGCTGGTGGCAGGTGGAGAAGGCAGCGGCGGCTATCTCGCCAGTGCGGAGATCTATGATCCAACCAGCAACAGTTGGACTTCCGCGGGTACTCTTGCGACCGCACGCTTGTACCACACCGCAATCCTGCTGTCCTCGGGCCAAGTGCTGGTGGCAGGAGGAGCCGGCAACAGCAGTCTTCTCTCCACCGCCGAGCTTTACGATCCGGCCAGCAATATGTGGACTGCCGCGGGTTCGCTCACGACCGCGCGGTACTTTCACACCGCCACCTTACTGCCCTCGGGAAAGGTGCTCGTGGCTGGCGGTTCCAGCACCAGCGGCCTACTCGCCAGCGCCGAGTTGTTCGACGCCGGCTTGGTACCCAGTAGTACGCGCCAGCCTGATTTGAGTGCGGTCAACGCGTATCTGCTACAGACCAGCAAGCTGGAGGCCAGCGCCGGTGGCACCAGCTACACCGCAGGCACTGTAACCTCGACAGGATTTCTTCCGGCCCTTGCTGGCAGCGGCGGCACCACGAACGACTCGGCCAGCAATGTGCCGGTGTTCCAGGTTCAGCGGATCGACAACGACCAGACGATCTTTGTTGCGAACGATGAAAGCGTGTCGTTCACCGATACCTCATTCACCGGCAGCGCGACGGCGTTCGCGGGCTTTCCATATGGGCCGGTGCGCGTTCGTGTTTTGGTGAACGGCGTACCCAGTGCGGCGATGTACAGCGTGGTTTTACCGGACGACATTTTCCACAATGGGTTTGAATCAACGCCGTGATATCGCGAAATCTCGCGAACCGTTCCTCGACGGCCTGCCAGTCGTTTAGCCTTCTCACCTGGACTGACTGATTCAAAACTGGAGCGGGTGAAGGGAATCGAACCCTCGTCAGTAGCTTGGGAAGCTACAGCTCTGCCATTGAGCTACACCCGCACCGGGTCGCTACTGTACGAAGCGGCGCCGCAGCGGGCAAGCGCGGCGAGCGTTCACGCCACCTGAATGGCGGGTAATGAGGCATGCGCGCATGACGCCGGGGAAGGCGGCCATTCAGCTTCACCGCGCGATTATTTTCGGCGTAAAGTACGCCTTCCGGGGGGCCGATCGGCAATCCACCGCACACCGGCAGGTTTCTCAACCACCGTGTAACGCATCAAGGAGCGTTGCCATGTTCAGACTCTCACGACTTGCTGTCCTTCTGGCCGGCATCGGCCTTGCCTTCGCCGCTTTGGCGCAGGACAACGGCACGCCGGTCGACCCGCCCGGCCGCGTGGCCCGGCTTTCCTACATCCAGGGCGATGTCAGCTTCGTGCCGGCCGGCGAGAACGACTGGGTGCAGGCGCCACTGAATCGCCCGCTGATCACCGGCGACAAGCTGTGGACCGACCGCGATTCGCGCGCCTCGCTGGAAATCGGCGCCGCCGCCGTGCGCATGGACCAGAACACCAGCTTCGATTTCCTCAACCTCACCGACAGCGCCGCGCAGATGGAACTCACGCAAGGCACGTTGAACCTGCGCGTGCGCCGCCTGTACGATGGCCAGAGTTACGAGGTCGACACGCCGACGCTTGCGTTCGTGGTCAACCGCGTGGGCGAATTTCGCATCGACGTGGAACCGGATGGTCAATCGACCCTCGTCACCGTGCTCAGCGGCGGCGGCGACGTGTATGGCGAAGGCGGTGCGCGTTTCGCCGTCGAAGAAGGCCAGTCGGTTACGTTCCGCGATGCGCAACTGCGCGACTACCAGGTGAACGACCTGCCGCGTCCGGACGCGTTCGACGATTTCTGCCACGCGCGCGACACGCGCTGGGATAATTCCACATCGCGCCGCTACGTTTCGGAAGACGTCATCGGCTACCAGGATCTGGACAGCTACGGCGAATGGAGCGACGTGCCGGAGTACGGCAACGTCTGGTATCCCACGTCCGTGGCCGTGGGCTGGTCGCCTTACCATTACGGGCACTGGGGCTGGGTCGGCGCTTACGGCTGGACCTGGATCGACGACGCGCCGTGGGGCTTCGCACCGTTCCACTACGGCCGCTGGGCCAATATCCGCGGGCGCTGGGGCTGGTGCCCCGGACCGATCGCGGTGCGCCCGGTCTATGCGCCTGCGCTGGTCGTCTTCATTGGCGGGCACGGAGGACTCGGCATCAACGTCTCGGTTGGCGGCCCGATCGGCTGGTTCCCGCTTGGCTACCGCGACGTGTACTTCCCGCCGTACCGCGTCAGCCACAACTACTTCACGCGGGTCAACGTCAGCAACACGGTGATCAACAACACCGTGATCAACAACTATTACGGCAATTACTCGCGCGGCAACGTCGACTATACGCGCATCAACTATGTCAATCGCAACGTTGCCGGCGCAGTGACCGCAGTGCCCGCAGCGGCCTTCGTCGGCGCACGCCCGGTCGCCGGCGCTGCGGTTGCGGTCAATCGCACCACGTTCGCGAACGCCCGCGTTTCCAGCTTTGCCGCTCTGGCTCCCACGCGCGCAAGTCTGGCACGCCCGGTCAAGGCGCGCGCCGTGCCGTCCGCGGCGGTGATCAACCGCCCGATCGTGGCAGCCACGCGTCCGCCGGCCCCGGTTGCCTCGTTCGCTCAGCGTCAGGCCCTACTGGACAAGAATCCGGGCCGCCCGCTGAACGAGCATCAGCTGCGCACGACGGCGGTCGGCGCCGCCGTCGGCGGGGCGGCCGCAGCCCGCGCCATCGCCGAGCGCCCGAACGTGCGCATCGTGACCGAGCACGGCGCGCCGGCACGTACGGCCGCTCCGGTCCTGCCGCGCGCCGCGACCCTTGCGCCGAATCGCACGGCACGGGAAACGCTGCATCCGAATGTGCCGGCATCGCAATCCGTGGCACCCGCCACCGGGCGCAAGCTGCCGGCCGTGCAACGCACCGCGCCGGCCACCAATGCCGAACAGTCTCGGCATCTGGACTCGTCGCGCTTCGCGCATCCGCAAGACAACAAGGTTCGCGAAACGCAACCGGCGCGCACGGTTGCTCCGAAGCGTGAAATCCAGCGCCGTGCTCCGGTCAATCCGCCCGCGCAAAACAATGAAGTTCGCGGCAATTCCAGCAGCAATGCGGCGACCAACTACCGCAAGCAGACGACCGCGCCGGAGCGCAAGGTGCAGGAATATCACCCACCCGTGCAGAACCAGCAGCAATACCGCGCGCCGGAGCGCAAGGTGCAGGAATATCACCCGCCCGCGCAGAACCAGCAGCAATACCAGCGCGCGGCGCCACCGGTGCAACGCAATGCGCCAGCGCCGCGTCAGGCTCCGCCGGAACGCAAGAAGGACGACAAGAACGACAACAACGGCCATCATTGACCTGGCTCGAGTTCGAGATCGGCGCCCGGCATGTCCGGGCGCTGTTTTTTCCGGCATTGGAATTTCGTCGCGGCCACCGATGCGACTAAACTATGCGCATGATCAATATCATCATGAACGGACAATCTCGCACTTGCGCGCCGGGCCGCACATTACACGATCTGCTCGCTGAAGCTGGCTATGCGCAACGTCGCGTTGCGGTGGAGGTCAACCGCGAGATCGTGCCGAAGAGCCTGCACGCACAGCGCGAAATCCGCGATGGCGATCGCATCGAAATCGTTCACGCCCTTGGTGGAGGCTGATCCATGAACGCACAATTGAAAACCGCCGCCGACGTGACCGACGACGACCTCATCATCGCTGGCCGCGCGTACCACTCGCGCCTGCTCACCGGCACCGGCAAGTTCAAGGATCTGGACGAGACCCGCCGCGCCACCGAGGCGGCCGGGGCGCAAATCGTCACCGTCGCGATCCGGCGCACGAATATTGGACAGAACCAAAACGAACCGAACCTGCTCGACGCTTTGCCGCCGCACAAGTACACGATCCTGCCGAACACCGCCGGCTGCTACAACGCCGATGACGCCGTGCGCACCTGCCGGCTCGCGCGCGAGCTGCTCGACGGTCACAACCTCGTCAAACTCGAAGTGCTAGGCGACCAAAAAACGTTGTTCCCGGATGTCGTGCAGACGCTGAAAGCAGCGGAAGCGCTGGTCGCGGAGAAATTCGAGGTGATGGTCTACACCAGCGACGATCCGATCCTGGCGAGACGGCTCGAAGAGATCGGCTGCGTCGCGGTAATGCCGCTGGCCGCGCCGATCGGATCGGGACTGGGCATCCAGAACCGCTGGAACATCCTCGAAATCGTCGAGAACGCGACAGTACCGATCATCGTCGATGCCGGCGTCGGCACCGCGTCCGACGCGGCCATCGCGATGGAACTGGGTTGCGACGGCGTGCTCATGAACACCGCCATCGCCGGCGCGAAGGATCCGGTGCTGATGGCCGTGGCGATGCGCAAGGCGGTCGAAGCCGGGCGCGAGGCGTTCCGCGCCGGACGCATCCCGCGCAAGCGCTATGCCTCCGCATCGAGCCCGATCGATGGACTTGTCTAGTGCGGTCGTCCGTGCCCGCGAGAATAAAGGACCGGTCATCCCTGGCCGCACTTCTCACGAACGGCGGATATCACCATCGCATGGAAAATTCTGAGGCGCAAACCCGCCACATCCGCAGCTTCGTGCTGCGCCAGGGCCGTTTCACCCCGGCGCAGCAACGCGCCTTCGATGCGCACTGGCCGCGCTACGGACTCGACGTTGCCGCCGGCGTGCCGGACTGGATCGCCGTGTTCGGGCGCCGCGCGCCGCTGGTGCTGGAGATCGGATTCGGCAACGGCGAGCAGCTGCTGTGGTCGGCGCTGCACGAGCCGGACAAGGACTTCATCGGCGTCGAGGTGCACCGTCCCGGCGTCGGCCGATTGCTCAACGCACTTGCCACGCACAATGTGGAAAATGTGCGTTTGTACAATTCCGATGTCGTGGGTGTGCTGGACACGGCGATCGCACTGCAGGCGCTGGGCGAGGTGCGCATCTATTTTCCCGACCCCTGGCCGAAGAAGCGCCAGAACAAGCGCCGCCTGATCCAGCCGGAATTCGCAGCGCGGCTTGCCACGCGTGTCGCGCCGGGCGGACGCTTGCATCTGGCAACCGACTGGGCGGACTATGCCGCACAGATGCGCGAGGTTCTGGACAGCTCCGATTCCTGGCGCAACAGCAGTGGCGCGGACGGCTTCGTCGCACGGCCACCGTGGCG
>DATIVQ010000182.1:0-1773 GCA_035465735.1 Rudaea sp. | reverse complement strand
GGCAAAGTCGCGCGCAAACAGCGCGTGCACGTCGGCGCCGGTGCGCACGCGGTCGAAACTCGGATTTCCCGCATTCGGCATGAACAGCGTGACGGTGAAACTGCCTTCCGCGTTCGGCAGGGCGATGCACATGTAGTTGCCGCGCGGCCAGATGTGCAGGGCGTTGGGTTCGATGGCGAATGCGCCGCCGTCGCGCGCGGGGATTTCCAGTTCCTTGTAGCCGTGCTCCAGCGGTTCGAAGCGTTCGCCAAGATCGGCTTGCGTCGCCATTTCCGAACGCAGGGCGGAACCTGCGCCATCGGCGCCGATGATGACGGGTGCGACATGCGTGCGCGTCGAGTCTTTGTCGTCGGCAAACTGCAGCGTCGAGGTTTTCCAGTCGACGCCGGCGAGGCGCTGGCCGAAATGGATGCGCGCGCCGGCCGCTTCGGCAGTATCGAGCAGGGCCATGTTCAACGCGCCGCGGCTGACCGACCAGATTACCTGTGAATCGTCGCGGCCATAGCGCAGCAGTTCGGTGTGGCCGTCCGCATGGTGCACCATGCGTCCGCGCATCATCACCGCGAGCTTGTCGACGCGTTTCTGCAATCCGGCCACGCGCAGGCCGTGCCAGCCGCGTTCGGCCAGGGCGAGGTTGATCGAACGCCCGCCGATGAAACCATGCCTGCGGGGGTCTGGCCGGCGCTCGAACACGGTGACGGCAAATCCGCGCTGGGCGAGCAGGGTGGTGGCCAACGCGCCGACCAGACCGGCGCCGACGAGGGTGATTTCGGGTTTCATCCGCGGAGTTTAACCGTGCCGTGACTTATGGCGTATTGGCCGAAAGTCGTGCCCGGCATATGCTGCGCGCTTTACGCGAGGCCGGAAGCCTCGCCCGCGATTCAAGCGCGGGTGCGCTTGAATCGTCGTAGCCGAACCCGGATTCACTTCGGGTTCGGCGCAGGCTGCCAACCCCGGGACGGGGTTGTGCAGACTTTACAAACAAAGGGGATAGCCATGCGCCGCGTTCGTCTGATTGCCTTGCTCGCCATCGGTTGCGCGCTGTGCGCGCCGCTTCTCGCCGCCGACAAACCTGAAGTGGACAAATCCGCGGCCGGCAAGCACGAAGACATGTCCGCCGCGCCTGCGGTCAAGGCGCAGAAGGTCGAGACTTCCGGCAGCGTGAGCGTTGAAAACAAAAAGCTCGCCTACAAGGCCGTCGCCGGCACCATCCTGCTCACCGGCAAGGATGAGGACAAGGATGACCCGACCGCCAGCGTCTTCTACGTCGCTTATTTCAAGAACGGCGTGGACAGCGCAAGGCGTCCGTTGACCTTCCTCTACAACGGCGGCCCGGGATCCTCGACGGTGTGGTTGCACATGGGCGCGTTCGGCCCGAAACGCGTGGTCACGCTGGACGACCAGCACACGCCGGCGGCGCCGTACCAGCTCGTCAACAACGATTACAGCCTGCTCGATGCCTCGGACCTCGTCTTCATCGACGCGCCGGGCACCGGTTTTTCGCGCCTGCTGGTGAACGAGAAGGACAAGGCCAAGCGCGCAGCGGCGATGAAGGAGCGCGGCAAGGAATTCTACGGCGTGGATCAGGACGCGCATGCCTTTGCCCAGTTCATCACCAAATTCCTGACCGAGTACGGACGCTGGAATTCGCCCAAGTACCTGTTCGGCGAAAGCTACGGCACCACGCGCTCGGCGGTACTCGCAAACGTACTGGAAACCGAACAAAGCGTGGACCTCAACGGCGTCATGCTGCTGTCGCAGATTCTTTCGTTC
>DATIVQ010000181.1:0-9811 GCA_035465735.1 Rudaea sp. | reverse complement strand
GCGCAGTCGTTCAATTCCATCGCCACGCCATTGAGCGCGGGCAGCGCGGGCGTGATCTCGAGCAGGTGCAGGATGACGGGCTGGTCCTTGCCGAGCATGTCGCCGGCCGCGATGCGGAACAGCAGCGCGTAGCCGATCTGGCCGGCGGCGCCGGTGACGAGAACACGGACGGGGGCTTTCATGGCAAAACTCCTTTATTTCAATTCGGCAAAAAACTCGCGGATGCGCTTGAGGCCTTCGGTCACTTCCGCCGGCTTGCACGTGTACGAGATGCGCAATGCGCGCGGCTCGCCGAAGGCCGATCCCGGCACGCAGGCCACGCCTTTCGCCTCAAGCAGCGCGGCGCAAAAGTCCACGTCGTTGGCGATCGTCTTGCCATCATGCGATTTGCCGAACGCGCAGGAAATATCCGGGAACACGTAGAACGCGCCTTGCGGGCGCGGACATTTCACGCCGGGAATCGAATTCAATGCGTTCATCACCTCGTCACGGCGGCGCGAGAAATCCGCGCACTTCGCGGCGGGGATATCTTGCGGACCCGACAGCGCTGCCACGGCGGCCGCCGTGACGATCTCGGGCAGGTTGGTGATGTGATTGGAATTGAGCGTAACCAGCGCATTGGCCAGGCGCTCGGGCGCGGCGACGAAACCGACGCGCCAACCGGGCATGCCGTAGGTCTTGGACAGCGAATCCATGATCGCGGTGCGCTCGCGCAATTCCGGGCGCAGGTGTACGACGTTGTGGTAACCCACGCCGTCGAACACCATGCGGTTGTAGATGTCGTCGGCGATGATCCAGGTATCCGGATGCTTCACCAGCACATCGGCAATCGCGGCGATCTCCTCGCGCGTGTAGACCATGCCGGTCGGATTCGACGGATTGTTGAACAGGAAAACCTTGGGCTTGCTTGCCAGCGCCTTGTCGAGCTGCGCCGGGGTGAGCTTGTAGTTCTGCTCCGGCGGACACGGCAACAGGGTGATTTTCGCGCCGAGGATCTCGGCGATATCCATGTAGCTCGTCCAGTACGGCGTCGGGAACACGATCTCGTCGCCGGGATCGAGCAGAGCCTCGGCCAGGTTGTACAGCACGTGCTTCGCGCCGATGCCGGTGGCCAGGTTCGCACGCGTGTATCCGGAGAATCCGCTGTCCTTGAGATGCCCGAGGAACGCATCGAGCAGGTCGTCACGGCCGCGGTTGGAACCGTAGGCACCCGAGTCGTTCTTCAGTGCCGCGCGCACGGCGTCGTAGACGTGCTCGCCGGGCAGGAAATTCGGCACGCCGATGGAGAAATTGACGATGCTGCGCCCTTCGGCCTTGAGCTTTTTCGCCTTGTCGGCGATCACCATGATGGCACTGGGTTTGGCGCGGCTCATGCGTTGGGCGAGCGCGGGCATCGGCGTACCTCAAAACGGCGGAATCAAGCGCGAAATTCTATCACAGCACGCACCTGAACCCTTATGCCGGATTTGCTATGCTCGCAGCGCGCCGGGGAAGGCTGGGGCCGGTGGCAATGGCTACAACCAACAACGGAGGCAACCGAAATGTTCCATTTGCTCTGGTCCATCATCGTCGGTTTTATCGTCGGCCTGATCGCGCATTTCTTCGTCCCCGTGGGCCACCTGGGTTTCCTGTGGACCACGGTCGTCGGCATCGTCGGTTCACTGATCGGCGGCCTGCTCGGCGGCCTGATCAAGAAACCCGCCTCGGGTTCGCTGTTCCATCCCGCGGGATTCTTGATGTCCATCGTCGGCGCAGTCGTGTTGCTGTTGATCATCAAGTACACCGGCTTCCAGATCTGACCGGAAATAGCCGCGCAACAAAAGAAGGCCGCCAGGGGCGGCCTTTTTCTTTCGACTCGCTTCGCGATCTACTTGTTCGCGTCCAGCGTCTGATTCCAGCGTTCGATGCGCGCGTGCAGCTTTTCGAACAGCGGCTTGTGGTCGCCGCGGATCGTGATCGAGCCGATCTTCTCGCCGCTGCGCACGGCATCGACCACGGCCTGGTCCTCCGGTCCGAGCACGCGCCCGAACACGGTGTGCTTGCCATCCAGCCACGGCGTGGCCACATGCGTGATGAAGAACTGGCTGCCGTTCGTGCCCGGACCCGCGTTCGCCATCGACAGCACGCCCGGGCGGTCGTGCTTGAGCGTCGGCACGATCTCGTCCTCGAAGCGATAGCCCGGGCCGCCGCGGCCGGAGCCCTCCGGGCATCCGCCCTGGATCATGAAATCCGGAATCACGCGATGGAAGGTCAGCCCGTCGTAAAACTTGCGCAACGTCAGATTCACGAAATTGGCAACGGTCAGCGGCGCCTGCTCGGGGAACAGTTCCAGGTGGATGGTGCCGCGGCCGGTAACGATGTGGGCTTGCAGGTCTTGGCTCATTTCGGATTCTTCCATTTGAACAGGCGTGGATTCTAACCGAAGTTGCGGCGCGCAAAACCGGAATCCGGTATACTTATCGGCTTCCCTCAAACCGTATTCCGCCATCTGCCGGCGGGCCATCGCCATGTCCATCGAAAACCTGCGCAACATCGCCATCGTCGCCCACGTCGACCACGGCAAGACCACGCTCGTCGACTGCCTGCTCAAGCAATCCGGCACGTTCAGCGAGCGCACCGTCCTGGCCGAACGCGTGATGGATTCCAACGATCAGGAAAAAGAACGCGGCATCACCATCCTGGCCAAGAACACGGCGATCACCTGGCGCGGCAACCGCATCAACATTGTCGATACGCCCGGACACGCCGACTTCGGCAGCGAGGTCGAGCGCGTGCTGTCGATGGTGGATTCGGTGTTGCTGCTGGTCGACGCGATGGACGGGCCGATGCCGCAGACGCGCTTCGTCACGCAAAAGGCGTTCCAGATGGGCTTCCGCCCGATCGTCGTGATCAACAAGGTCGACCGCCCCGGCGCGCGTCCGGACTGGGTGCTCGACCAGACGTTCGATCTGTTCGACCGCCTCGGCGCGACCAATGAACAGCTCGACTTCCCGGTTGTCTACGCTTCGGCGCTGAACGGCTACGCAAGCCTGGACTCGACCGTGCGCGAAGGCGACATGACGCCGTTGTACGAAGCCATCATGAAGCACGTGCCGGCACCGAAGGTCGATCCGGATGGCCCGTTCCAGATGCGCGTTTCGCAGCTCGACTACAACTCGTACGTGGGACTCATCGGCATCGGCCGCATCCAGCGCGGCAAGGTGCGCACGAACATGCCGGTCGCCGTGATAGACAAGGAAGGCAAGAAGCGCCAGGGCCGCGTGCTGCAGGTACTCGGTTTCATGGGCCTGGAACGCCGCGAGGTGGCGGAAGCCGAAGCCGGCGACATCATCGCGATTTCCGGCGTCGAAGGTCTTGGCATCTCCGACACGATCTGCGCTCCCGATGCGCCGGAACAATTGCCGGTGATGACGGTCGATGAGCCGACCATCAGCATGACGTTCTGCGTGAACAATTCGCCGTTCGCGGGCAACAAGGATCACAGCGGCGGCAAGTTCCTCACCAGCCGCCAGATCCGCGATCGCCTGATGCGGGAGACACTGCACAACGTCGCGATGAAAGTGGAAGAAACCGACGACGCCGACAAATTCAAGGTGTCCGGCCGCGGCGAACTGCATCTGTCCGTACTCATCGAAACCATGCGCCGCGAAGGCTACGAGCTCGCGGTATCGCGTCCCGAGGTCATCATCAAGGAAATCGACGGCGTGAAGCAGGAGCCGTACGAACAGCTCGTCGTCGACATGGAAGAACAATTCCAGGGCGGCGTGATGGAAAAGCTCGGCGCGCGCAAGGGCCAGCTCAAGAACATGGAACCCGATGGCAAGGGCCGCGTGCGCCTGGAATACCTGATTCCGGCGCGCGGACTTATTGGCTTCCAGACCGAATTCCGCACGCTCACTGCCGGTACCGGCTTGCTGTTTCACGTGTTCGATCATTACGGCCCGCTCGCCGAAGGCGCGATCGCCAAGCGCCCGAACGGCGTGATGATTTCCAATGGCCAGGGCCCGGCGCCGGCGTACGCGCTGGTCAGCCTGCAGGAACGCGGCCGCCTGCTGATCAACGAGGGTGTGGAAATCTACGAGGGCCAGCTCGTCGGCATCCACGCCAAGGACAACGACCTCACCGTCAATGCGCTGCGTGCCAAGCAGCTCACCAACATCCGCGCCGCCGGCAAGGACGACAACGTCCAGCTCACGCCGCCGATCAAGATGTCGCTCGAGCAGGCACTCGAATTCATCGAGGACGATGAACTCGTCGAAGTCACGCCCAAGGCGATCCGCCTGCGCAAGAAGCACCTGACCGAAAACGACCGCAAGAAGGCGTCGCGGCAGGCGGCGTAGAAAGCGATCTGCCCCGGCTCAGCCGCGCAGACGCTCGATCACCGCGTCGGCGAAAGTCTCCGTCGTGCCACTGCCGCCCAGATCCGGCGTGGTGCGATCCTTAGCAGCCAGGGTGGCGCGGATTGCCGTGCGCAGGCGCTGTGCATGCTCGACCATGTTCAGGTGATCGAGCATCTGCGCGGCGGCGAGCAACAGCGCGCAGGGATTGGCGATGCCGCGGCCGGCGATGTCCGGCGCCGATCCGTGCACGGCCTCGAAGATCGCCGCATCCGTGCCGATATTGGCGCCGGGCGCCAGGCCCAGGCCGCCGACGAGTCCGGCGCACAGGTCGGAGA
This sequence comes from Rudaea sp., assembly GCA_035465735.1. Classification (GTDB taxonomy): domain Bacteria; phylum Pseudomonadota; class Gammaproteobacteria; order Xanthomonadales; family Rhodanobacteraceae; genus Rudaea. The sequence goes on along the minus strand of DATIVQ010000181.1, from coordinate 5,136 downwards.
TGATGTCGCCGAACAGGTTGGTGGTGACGATCACGTCGAACTGTTCGGGCTTCATCACCAGCTGCATGCAGCAGTTGTCCACGATCATTTCGTTGAACGCGATTTGCGGATATTCACTGGCGATGCCGCGCGCCACATCGAGGAACAGGCCCGAGGCGGTCTTGATGATGTTGGCCTTGTGCACGGCGGTGACTTTCTTGCGGCCCAGGCGCTGGGCGAGATCGAACGCGTAGCGCACGATGCGCGTCGCACCGCGGCGTGTGTTGCGCACCATCGAAATCGCGGTTTCGCCGTCCGCCGACAAGCTCTGACCCTCGGACAGATACGCACCCTCGGTGTTCTCGCGCACGGTAATGATGTCGATGGCGTCGTAGCGCGACTTGGTGCCCGGAAACGTGATCGCCGGACGCACGTTCGCGTACAGATCGAAGCGCTTGCGCAGCTCGACGTTGATCGATGAAAACCCGCCGCCGACCGGCGTGGTAAGCGGACTCTTCAGCGCGACGCGATGCGTGCCGATCGCCTCCAGCGTCGACGCCGGAAGCAGCTCGCCGGTCTTTTCCAGCGCCGCGACGCCGGCTTCGACGAAATCGTACTGCAAACCGGTCTTGAGCTCGTCCAGCACGCGCAAGGTCGCGCGCATGATTTCCGGTCCAATGCCGTCGCCGGGAATTACCGCAATCGTCTTGGTCATGAAATGCCAGCGTTAACAAGAAACAAATGAGCCGGACATTATCGTGTAGACTCGCTGTCAGGACAAGGAAATCTGCAGTGAAATCGCGCCCTGCCATGTTGCGAACGGCCTGCTGCCTGCTGGCGGCAGCCATTGCCATGCCGGCGTCCGCGCAAATGCTCGCGGCGCCTGCGTCGGCAGCGGTTTCCTCGCACGAAATGTCGGTACCGAATGCGATCCTGCCGATCTGGAGCATTTCGGTCGAAGGACGATGGGCCACGCAATGCCCGCCGGTTTTGCAAACGGTGGCTCTGGATGGAAACGACCTGCGCATCGACGCGCGTTCCGTGCTCGAACTTTGCGCACGCCAGACCACGCCCTATTCCATCGAACTCAATCCGGCGCTTGCCCTGCAGCGCGCGGCGCTCGCGCCGGGCGTCTATCGCGTCAGTTTCTTTGCCGCCGACGGCGCGCAGGAGCAGCCGAAATTGCACGCCTTCGCGCTGATCGATCGATCCGCGCCGGGCGCCGCGGTGACGACTCCGGAAACCGGCTTCTGGTCGAGCGCTGGCAGCGACCGCACCCTGCTCAGCCTCGAACTGCAAGGCGGCCAATTGAGCGCGGCCCTGCTCAGCTACGATGCGGACGGCCAGCCGGCATGGCTGTTCGGCAGCGCGCCCTACGACGGCCGCGTCGCCCACATTTCCATGCTGCGCCTGTCCGGCGGCAGCGCACCGTTCGCGCCAGCGTCGTCGTCACCGCACGGCGATGCGACGATGACCCTGGATTTGCAGTTTTCCACATCGGCCCGCGCACAGGCGTGGCTGTCGCGCCTGCGCAGCGACGGGTCGCTGCAGTTGCGCGCGCTGGAGATCTCGCGCCTGCCGTTGTCGGCCAGCGTCGATGGCAGCGCCTGGCAAGGCGAATGGGTGCTCGTCGGCGACGCCGCAAACGCCGTGCCGCAACGCCTGCACCTGAGCCATTTCCAGGCGCTCGACAGCGGGCATTTCCAGCTCACGTCTGCGGATGGAACGATCGCGCTCGAGTGCGAGCGGGCCTTGGTGCAACCCGAGCAACCGCCGCAAGCGTGCAGCCTGCATCGGGCCGATGGCTCGACCAGCCGCTTCGATTCCGTGGCCATCGGACGCATGGACGGCACCGACGCGAACGGCGCGGCGGTGCATTTGCTGCGGGTTACTCCGTAGCGTCGCGTCCTTCCAGCTCGTCCAGGAAATCCACCGCGCGGCGCAGGTGTGGGATCACGATCGAACCGCCGACGACAAGTCCGACGCTGAAAATCTCGAAGAATTCCGCACGCGTAACACCCGCATTGCTGCATTCGGCGATGTGGTAGGAAATGCAGTCGTCGCAGCGCAACACCAGCGAAGCGACGAGGCCAAGCATTTCCTTGGTCTTGCCCGGCAACACGCCGTCCTTGTAGGTTTGCGTATCCAGCGCGAAGAAGCGCCGCACCACCTGGTTGTCGTGCTCGAGGATGCGCTCGTTCAAGCGCTTGCGGAACGCCACGAATTCTTCCACCCGTTTGCCGCTCATGCGCCACCCTCGATCAGCCGCGCCAGCTCGCCGCTGCGCTCGGCCGCGACGAGGTCCTCGTAGCCGCCGACATGGCGGTCGTTTACAAAAATTTGCGGCACCGTGCGCCGCTGCGCGCGCGCGAGCATCTCGTCGCGCCGCGCCGGGTCCGTATCGATGCGGATTTCGGCGTAATCCAGACCCCTGCTCTTCAACAGATTCTTCGCCGCCACGCAGTAGGCGCAGCTGGCGCTGGTGTATATCTCGATTTTCGGCATGACGAAACCCGCAATTCAGCTACGCGCATTGTCCCACGCCGGCACTGCCGCGTCTGCGCCGCGGATTAACGCCGGCCAAACGCCCAGCGCGCGACAATGGCCGGCAAGGTGCGGCTGCGCTATCGTGGCGTATCCGCCGCGGTCTTCCGAACATGCGCAACTCCCCATTCCTCACCGCCCTGGTCCTCGCCTGCACGCTGCTTGCCGGCATGCCCGCGCGCGCCATCGATACCAGGCTGCCGGACATGGGCAGTTCGGCCGCGCGCATCGCCTCGCCCGAGGAACAGCGCCAATACGGTTTCTACGTGCTGCACGAGCTGCGCAACCAGGGCATGGTGCTCGACGATGCCCTGCTCACCGACTACATCAACACGCTCGGCTATCGCCTCGTCTCCTACAGCCCGCAGCCGGACCAGCCGTTCACGTTCTTCGTCGTGAACGATCCGTCGATCAACGCATTCGCGCTGCCCGGCGGTTTCGTCGGCGTCAACGCCGGGCTCATCACCACGACCACGAGTGAAGACGAGCTCGCCGCCGTGCTCGCCCACGAGATTTCGCACATCACCCAGCAGCACCTGGTGCGCGCAGTCGAGGCTGAGCAGAAATACGCGCCTCTGTTGGTGCTGGCGATGGTCGGCGCGATCGTCGCCTCGGCGCACTCCAGCCCGTACAGCACGAGCAACTCGGACATGGGTGCGATCGCCACGGCAACCGGCCTGGCGCAGCAGATGCAGATCAACTTCACCCGCGCCGACGAGGAGGAAGCCGATCGTGTCGGCATCCAGACCTTGGCCAAGGCGAATTTCGACCCGGACGCGATGGCCGAATTCTTCCAGCGCATGCAGCAGGCGCTGCGCCCGGGTTTCGACGAAAACGACGTGCCGGCCCTGCTGATGGACCATCCGGTCACGCTCAAGCGCATCAGCGAGGCCAAGGCACGCGCGCTCGCGGTGAAAAAGGAAGAAGACCAGCGCCGCGCGTCACTGGCCACGGCACGCGCGGTCGGTGCACAGGTGTCGCCGCTGCTGCGCGTCCCCGGCAGCCACATGAGTTCAAGCGCGATGGCCGCCGAACTGGCGCGGCCCGCCGAGACGCCTGCGCAACAGCACGCGCGCTCGGGAGCCTACTACGAACTCATGCGCGAGCGCGTGCGCGTACTGGCCTCGACCCAACCCACGCAAACCGCGAACTATTACGCCGACAACCTGCGCAACACGCAGGGCTTCGGCAGCGTCGCCAACCGTTACGGCCAGGTGCTTGCCCTGGTGCGCGCCGGCGACGCGAAAAAGGCCGCGCCGCTTGCCGCCAAGCTCGCCGCCGAATATCCGGATCAGCTGGTGCTGCAGTTGGCCGCCGGCAGCGCGGAGGCGATGTCCGGCGCACGCGATGCCGCGCTCAAGCGCTTCACCGCTCTGGAAGGCATCTATCCCGACAACCGCGCGCTCGTGCTCGCGCATGCGCAAGCGCTGCTGCAGGTCAACGACATGGCCAGTGCCAGGCTCGCGCAGAAGATCCTGCGTCCACAGCTCTCCAACGACGACGAAGACCCGGACCTGCAAACCGCGTTCGCGCGCGCCTGTGAGCTGGCTGGCGACCATGTGCGCGCGGGCGAGGCGCACGCCGAAGCGGCGTATCTGAACGGCCGCGCCGAGGACGCGCTGAACCAGCTCAAGGACCTCACCAAGCGCAGCGACCTCGACTACTACCAGCGTGCGCGCATCGAGGCGCGCATCGCCGAGATCACGCCGGTCGTGCTCGAACTGCGCCGGCGCAAGATCAAGCCGGAAGACCAGGGCAAGCTCGCGCTGCAACCAAACTGAAACCCGCGTCGACGCGGTTTCGGTATCATGCCGGGCACATGACCGCCCGCCGCAAACTCAAGGCTCCTGACCTGCACCTCAACCGCGAGCTGGCGCAGCTCGAATTCAACGTACGCGTGCTGGCGCAGGCCCGGGACGAGCACGTGCCCCTGCTCGAACGCCTGCGCTACCTGTGCATCGCCAATTCCATCCTCGACGAGTTTTTCGAGGTGCAGGTGGCGATCCTGCGCCACCACCTCGCGTTCGGCGACGCGGTTCCGGGTCCGGATGGCATGCCTGCCGCGCAGGTGCTTGGCCGCATCCGCGCGCGCGCGCTGGAGCTGGTGCGCGAGCAATACGCGCTGTGGAACCAGACCCTGCTGCCGGACATGGAGCGCGAGGGCATCCGCTTTCCCGAGCGCGAGCGCTGGACCGCCAGGCAGCGCCAGTGGCTGCAGAACTATTTCCGCAGCGAAGTGCTGCCCGTGCTGTCCCCGCTCGGCCTCGATCCCGCGCATCCGTTTCCGCGCATACTCAACAAGAGCCTGAACATCGCCGTCGCGCTGCGCGGCACCGACGCGTTCGGTCGCGAGGGCCACATCGCCCTGGTGCGCGCACCGCGCTCGCTGCCGCGCCTTGTGCGCCTGCCGCCGGAAATCTGCGCGCAACCTTTCGAGTTCGTGTTTCTGTCCAGCATCCTGCTGCAATTCGTGGACGAATTGTTTCCGGGCATGCACGTCAAGGGCGCCTACCCGTTCCGCGTCACCCGCAACAGCGAGCTGTTCGTCGACGAGGAAGAAGTCGAGGACCTGGCCCATGCGCTGCGCGACGAATTGCGCGAACGCGGCTTCGC
>DATIVQ010000180.1:0-7914 GCA_035465735.1 Rudaea sp. | reverse complement strand
GCGCGCGCGTATTCGGCCTGTTCGTGCGACACGGTGATGCCGACGCCGGAAACGCCGTAGCGTTCGGCGGCGAATTTCAGCGCCTCGCCCCAGCCGCAGCCGATATCGAGCACGCGCATGCCCGGTTGCAGCATGAGCTTGCGGCAGACGAGGTCCAGTTTGGCTTCCTGCGCGGCGTCGAGGTCTGCGGCATCCTTCCAATAGCCGCAGGAATACACCAGGTGCTTGCCGAGCATGGCCTCGAACAAATCATTGCCGAGATCGTAATGACGTTCGCCGATCACATACGCGCGACGGCCGCGTTGCAGGTTGAGAAGGCTGGATTTGAGCCAGAGCCAGTAATCGTCGATGCCGTGCACGCGCTCGTCCAGATGCGCGACGAGCAGGCGGAACAGGAAGCCGTCGAGGTCGGCCGCGTCCCACCAGCCGTCCATGTAGGACTCGCCCAGACCCAGCGAGCCGTGCGCGATGACGCGATGGTAGAAATGCGCATCGTGGATCTGTGGATCGCAGGCATGCGCGCCGCCGATGGCCAGCCCGGCCTGTGCGAGCAGGTCTTCGATGCGGCGCTGTGCGTGCGACGCGCTCATGGTGGATCAGGTTAACATGATGCGTCGCCGAGCTCAGTTCCCTGCGGGTTCGATGATGTCGAATTCCGCTGGCAGGCCAGCGTAGAACAAGTGCACTTTTTCCGCGCGCAGCGCGGCAATCAGGGCGTCGGCTTCGGTTTCGCTGGCGATGAACTCGACCAGCACCGGCACGTCGCCGGCGAGTTCGAAGAAGTGCTGTTCGTGCAGGCGACCGTGGCGGCCGAAGCCGGCGATCGCACGGAATGCCGAACCGCCGTGGACGCCGCGGGTCTTGGCGAATTCCAGCAGCCACTCGTACATCAGCACGCTGCCGTGCTTGCGGTTCTCGTAGGTATAAAAACGCAGGTGTCTGCCTTTCATCGGAATGCCTCAGGCGCGAAAGAGAAAACGCATCAGGAAAATGCCGGCCAGGGTCATGGCCAGCGAGCCGAAAAGATGCAGCGAAACGGTGGCGACCGCCCAGGCGTACTGCTGGCGCAGGAACAGGGTCACGGTTTCGGCGGAAAACGTGGAGAAAGTCGTCAGGCCGCCGCAAAAGCCGGTGGTGACGAACAGGCGCAGTTCCGGCGACAGGCTCTGGAACTGGCCGAATACGCCGAGCGCCGCGCCGATGACGAAGCCGCCGAGCAGGTTGGCTGCCAGTGTGCCGAGGGGCAGCGTCGGCAAAAACGGATTGAACCAGATGCCGAACAGCCAGCGCAGCACCGCGCCGGCGAAGGCACCGATGCCAACGGAAAAAACGGATACGAGGTTCATATTTCTCCCGGAGTCGATCCGATCCGGAAGCTTGCGGGTGCGCGCGGGAAGGGCCGCGAGCGATGCTCGTGGCGATGCCTGCGGGCGCCCGGTTTCCGGGTGCTCAAGCAGGCATCATCAGCCTTGCGGCGGTTTACCCCGGAGGGCGGGAGGAATGCCATCTCCCTGATCCGTGGATGATGGTAGCGCAGCCGAGGGCGGCGCTTCAAGCGTGTCAGCCGGCGCTGCCGGTGCCGAGCAGGGACTTGAGCAGGGCCAACACCTCTTCCTTGGTACCCATCACCGAGATGTGCTGCTCGCGCGGGACACCTGTGCCGATGCTCACGGCGTAGCCCTGGCCGGCTTCATTGCCATCGTCGTCGAGGCGTGGATAGGTTTCCACCTTGCCCACGTAGACGATGCTGTTGGCGTCGATGTAGCGTCCGTCGGGGAGTTTCAGCCAGCGCTGCATGGGATTTTCCTCGCTTTGCCGCGCAGGCTATCCGCAGCAAGCCTTGCGTGCAAGCGGCAAAAGCCCGCGTTCGGCCAGCCAGATGCGCGCGTCCTCGGCGTCGCGCTCGAACCAGGCGCGCGCCGAACCCAGACGGAAAGTGTAGCCCCAGGCATCCATGTCGGCCATCAGGCGTGAGCTGCCCACACCGGTCAGTTCATTGGCGAGCAGGATTTGCAGATAGCAGGTCGCGTCCTCTTCGGCCTGCGATTCGCTGGCGTCGGTGTGTATCGATGCGCGTTTCTCGGCTGGTGCGACGATCAGGTGGCAGGCTTCGTGCAGCAGCGAATGCACGGGCGTGTCGGCGCGTGCGTAGACAGTGTTTGCGATGATGCCGGCCTCGGGCTCGCCCCAGTAGCTGCCGGGAATCGGCGCGCCGTCGGCGACGCGGACGAGCTCCAATCCGTAACTCCGAAGGAGGGTATCCGCCGCGCCGGAGGCGAGATTGGCGAGCACGAACACGCGAGGGTCAGTGCGTCGTACCGGTGCGCGCGGGCGTGGAGATGGCGCTGTGGGCGCGTTCGCTCAACCACGGCTGGTTCGGCAGCTTGCCGGCGGGGCCGTGCAGGTAGGTGTCGCGCACAAACGCGTAGCTGCACAATTCCTTGACCAGCAACGACACGCGCTTGCCGACGCCCGGTATCACTTGCTGGCCCACTTCCTGGAAACCCCAGGTGCCGTGGAACAGTACCGAGACGTCGTCGCGCGGTTCGAGGAATACCTCGCAGGCGAGCAAGGGTACGCGCGCTTCGGCGAAACTGGTGACGTCGGCATAGAAAACCCGGCCGAGGCCGAGACCGCGGTAGGGGCGCGCGATGACGATGCGGTCGATGTAGAGAAATTCCGGATAGCGCTCGCGGAACCAGCGGAAATTCGGGCTCGCATAGTCGGCATCCTCGCGCAGTGCGATCAGGAAGCCGGCGGCATGTCCGTCGATTTCGGCGATGCGGAAATACGCGGCATCGCGTTCCAGTGCGCGCAGTTGTGCCATGTCCAGTGGCAGTATCGTCGGACCCGCGGCGTTGTTGAGCGCAAGCACCGAATCCAGATCCTGCGCCTGCACGTCGCGGATGGTCAGCGTCATGTTTTCGTCCCTCCGGCTTTCGCGGCGCGAATCTTGGTTCGTGCCTTCGTGTTGGCCGTCATTATCGCATGCGCCACGCGGCAACGGCATGGCCTTTACGTGGCATTCTTGTTAAGAATCCAATGAAGAATCGTCGCGCGCGAGCTCGCAACTGGTCCGCGTGACTTCCCGCAGGTTGCGCATGGCGTGGCGCAGCTTATGATGCGCGCATGCGTTTCGCCTCTTTCAACCATGTGCAATTGCTGCGCTACGCCGGATTGTTCACCTGGGCCTGCGTCGGCATTCCGTTGCTGCGCCGCTACTGGCAAAGCGAGGACGGCTACACCGCCATCGAAATCGCCGGCTGGTGGCTCAGTTACCTTGCCTTCGGCTTGAGCTATTGGCTCACCACGCGCGACCTCGGCAAACGTTACCACTGGCTGCTGCAATTGCCCATGCTCGCCGTGCTCAACGCGGCCGCGATCGGCATCGGTTATTTCAGTCACAGCGGGCTGTCCGGAATCCTGCTGCTGGTGATCGCCGGCGTGCTGCCGTGGCTGCTGCCGTTCTGGGCCGGCGTGGTCTGGCTGATCCTGCAGAATTTTTCGCTGGTACCGGTATTCATCTATCGCGTCGAAGGCTTCGACTGGTTTGATGCGTTGCTGCAGAGCGGCCTGTACATCGGTTTTTCCGGCTTCACCTTCGTCACCTCGCTGGTGGCGCGCCAGCAGGCGGATTCGCGCGAGGAACAGCGGCGCCTGAATTCCGAACTGCGCGCCACGCGCACGCTGTTGACCGAATCCAGCCGCATCGGCGAGCGCATGCGCATCTCGCGCGAACTGCACGATCTGGTCGGCCATCACCTGACGGCGTTGAGCCTGAACCTGGAAGTCGCCAGCCACCTGGTTTCCGGCAACGCCCAGGAACACGTGCGCCAGGCGCAGACCGTGGCCAAGCTGTTGTTGTCCGACGTGCGCGAGGTCGTCAGCCAGCTGCGCGAGGACGACGCTATCGACCTGACCGAAGCGCTGAAAACCCTCGTCGAGGGCGTTCCCGGCATCTCCATCCATCTTGATTTGCCGCCACGCTTCTCGGTGGACGATCCGCGCCGTGCGCAGGTGCTGCTGCGCTGCGCCCAGGAAATCATCACCAATGCCCTGCGCCACGCCAACGCGCGCAACCTGTGGCTGCGCTTCGAGCGCGACGGTGCGGAACTGGCCATCCATGCGCGCGACGACGGCCGCGGCGCGGGCGACCTGCAGCAGGGCAACGGTCTGACCGGCATGCGCGAGCGCCTGGCCCAGATCGGCGGACGCCTGCACATCACCACCGCACGCGATTCCGGCTTTGCCCTGGATGCGTGGCTGCCGCTGGAGTCTGCGCGATGACCATATCCGTTTGCCTGGTCGACGATCAGACTCTGGTCCGCCAGGGCATCCGTTCGCTGCTGGAATTGTCCGACGACATCCGCGTCGTCGCCGAGGCCGTCGACGGCGCGCAGGCGGTCGAGACGATTCCGCAAATCAAGCCCGACGTGGTGCTGCTCGACATGCGCATGCCGGGGATGTCGGGCCTGGACGTGCTCAATGCGCTGGCGCAAAAGAACGCATTGCCGCCGACCATCATCCTGACCACCTTCGACGACGATCAGCTTGTGCTTTCCGGGCTCAAGGCCGGCGCGCGCGGCTACCTGCTCAAGGACGTGTCGCTGGAACAGCTCGTGGATGCGGTCAAGACCGTGGCCGGCGGCGGCTCGCTGGTCGCACCGGTGGTCACGCAACGCTTGTTGTCCGGGCTGGAGCGCATGCACAACGATTTCACCAGCCTGGACCGGCCCGATCCCCTGACCGAGCGCGAGACCGAAATCCTGCGTCTGATGGCCGGGGGCTACAGCAACAAGGAAATCGCCAACTCGCTGGGCGTGGCCGAGGGCACGGTCAAGAACCACGTTTCCAACATCCTGTCCAAGCTCGGCGTGCGCGATCGCACGCGGGCGGTGCTCAAGGCCTTCGAACTGGGTATCGTGTGACCGTTCGGCGGGGCAGGATAGCCTTCCATTCCCGGAGCAAGTAACATGCGCGGTCTGCTACCCCGGAGACTCTCGGAATGACCCGCCTGCTCGAAGTTGTCGTCGCCTTGGCCATCGTTTTCGTCTTGGCCGTCGTTGCCGCCATCGCCTTGCCCAGCCAGGGGCATGTCGAGCGTTCGGTTACCGTCAGTTCGCCCGCGCGCCAGATTTTCGACGTGCTCGACGGTTTCCACACGTATCCATCGTGGACGGCGCTGACCGGCTACGACCCGCGCGTGCAGATGACTTTCGAAGGTCCCGCGCTGGGCAGCGGCGCCAAGGTGTCCTGGCGCAGCACCAACGAAACCATCGGCGACGGCAGCCTGACCGTGGCCGCGGCCCCGGCGCCGGAGCAGGACAAGCAGGTCACCTGGGATGTGCAGAACTCCTGGCGCGGCACGAACAAGCGCTTCACCTTCACCATCGATCCTTCCGAGAACGGCAAGACCTCCAAGGTGACGATGGCCTACGACGTGGACTTCGGCTGGAACCTGCTCGCGCGCGCCTCGGGCCTGTACCTGCAGGGCGACGCGGCCACGCAGATGCAGTTCCAGCTGGGCCGTCTGCAGAACATGCTGGCCACGTTCCCGACTGTCGACTACAAGGACCAGGACATCCAGATCCAGGACGTGACCGCGCAGCCGGTCCTGTTCGTGTCCACCACCGCCAAGCGCACGCTCGACGACGTCGCCGACGCGACCACCAAGGCGATGGATCAGCTGCAGGCAACGCTCAAGAAGGACAAGCTCACCGCGACAGGTCCGCGTCGTGTGATCACCACCAATTGGGGTGACACAAATTACGATTTCGATGTGGCCTTGCCCGTCGACAGCGCCGATGCGCCGGTCAGCGATCCGGTCAAGACCGTCATGGGCTATGGCGGCAAGGCGCTGGTGACCTCGTTCACCGGCTCGGCCGCGCAGTTGCCGCTGATGCGCCTGATGCTCAAGGCGTACGCCTACACGCATGGCTACCAGTTCGACGAATCTTCCGAAGGCAACGGCCGTTTCTTCGACGAGCTGACCACGACCGATCCGCATGCCGGCGACGACCAGCAGTCCTACAGCGTGTACCTGCCGATCCAGGCGCAGTAATCCTGCGGGCAGGGAGCGGTGGGCGGCATCGGGCCGCCCTCTCGAATGGTGCAATTCTGGATCTTGGGAAAGGGGATAGAAGTGATGCGAAGCTCCGTCATCATGGCGCTGGCGTTGCTGCTTGTTCCGACGCTGGGCATGTCCCAGACACCGCCGAGCACGCAGACCGTATCGGTGTCGGGATTGGCCAACATCTTCGGCGCCGGCCTGGCGACGGTTCCGGCTGGCACGCCCTCCTGCCCGGGTCCGAATGGCAGCTTACCGGTACAGGTGGACATCCCGCCGGGAGCGACGTTCTTCACCGTTGGCAACACCAGCGGCGCGGTCAACTGCACGGCAGCCAATACGAGTCCAAGCGCTGATGGTTCATGCATCGCCGGCACGCCCACCAACATCTTTTCGGATACGAACATTTCCGGCATCGTCGACAGCGTGGCGAACATGTTCCTGACCGGCGTGATGCTCGACGCCAACACGCCGGCGGCACCGGCTCCGGCGAGCCTGGATTTTTCCACGAACATGAATTTCGCCAGCTTGTCGCCGGTGCTGCAGCAGGCGTTCTTCATCGGCGACGGGCTGACCGGCACGGGCAGCGGCAATCTCCAGCAGTTTCTGATTCCCGCGGGGGCCACGCGCCTGTTCCTCGGTTATGCCGACGCATATTCCTATAGCGGAGAGGAAGGCTGCTATTCCGACAATGCCGGCGGAAGCCTGAGCGCCACCGTGCGTTTCGGTTTCCCGCTGGTACCGACGCCGGCGAACTCGCAGCTCGGGCTGTGGATGCTCGGCGTGCTACTTGCGCTCGGCAGCTTTGCGACGCTGCGGCGCAAAGCCTGACGACGGCGATGGATGCGCGACGGGCGGCCTCGGCCGCCCGTTTTCGTTTGCGCGGGAACTTTTTCATAACAGCGTGGTATTTCTGCCGGCGCCCGCGCTTTCGCCGCGCGCCGAATCGGAAGAACGCAAACAACAAGCGGTGACATCACGATGATCGAGACCCGGCAACTGACCAAGCGTTACGGCGAGCTGACCGCCGTCGACGGCATCAGCTTCAAGCTCGAACCGGGCCGCGTGCTCGGATTCCTCGGCCCCAATGGCGCCGGCAAATCCACGACCATGAAGATGATCGCGGGCTTCCTCGCCCCGACTTCGGGCAGCGCCAGCGTCTGCGGCCACGACGTGGTCGACGATGCCATCGCCGCCAAGCGCGTGCTCGGCTACCTGCCGGAAGGCGCGCCGAGCTACGGCGAGATGACGCCGCGCCAGTTCCTCGAATTCGTCGCCGACGTGCGCGGACTTTCCGGCGCCAGGCGCACGCAGCGCCTCGACGATGTGATCGAACGCCTGCATCTGCATGGCGTGCTGGAACAGCCGATCGAAACCTTGTCCAAGGGCTTCAAGCGCCGCGTGGGTCTAGCGCAGGCGATCGTGCACGATCCGCAGGTGCTGATCCTCGACGAGCCGACCGATGGCCTCGATCCCAACCAGAAACACGAAGTGCGCGCGCTGATCAACGCGATGGCCAAGGACAAGACCATCGTCGTGTCCACGCACATCCTCGAGGAAGTCCACGCGGTGTGCAGCCGCGCCATCATCATCGCGCGCGGCCGGGTCCTCGCCGATGCGACGCCGGCGGAGCTGGAAACGCGCTCGCGCTACCACCAGGCCGTGTCGCTGACAGCCGCGAACGTGCCCGCCGCGAAGGAAGCGCTGTCGCGCGTGGCCGATGTGGCCGCGGTGGAGGTCGATCCGCAGGATCACCGCATCACCGCATTCCCCAAACCGGGCCGGCAGATTTTCGTGGCGGTCAATCAGGCGCTGCAGGCGCAGGGCATTGCCGTCAGCGAACTGCA
>DATIVQ010000179.1:0-27122 GCA_035465735.1 Rudaea sp. | reverse complement strand
ATCTGGGTCTCCGCGCCGACACCCGGCCGCCCCCCCGGGGCGTGTGGCAAGAGCAACGCGATGAACGCCATGTAGATCGCGCTGGACAACCATTGCGCCCAGCGCATGCTGCGGATGCGCAGGGTCGCCTCGTATTCGCTGCCGAGAAAGCGCGATGTCTCGAATCCCTGCACCAGGATCACGCAGCCCAGCAGGATTCGCAGGGCGTGCCAAGGTGTTTCGCGCATCGCATGCGGCAACTGCACCGCGCCCCCGCTTCCCCGCGGCAGGAATGTCAGTGCAAGAACGAGCAACACGCTGCCGATGACCGCGAGTTTCAAGCTGACGGCGGCAACTTCAATGCGCTCCAGGCCGCGGAACCCGTGCCACAAACCAATTGTGCCGAGCATGACCACGACGACGCTGGTCGCGCTGCGCGCAGACGTGGGATCCACGACGCCAAATCCCTTGAGCAGGTACGCGCCAAGTAGATTCAGGTAGTAGGCGACCGAAATGAAATAGGCAAAGGCCAGGCACAGGTCGGCGGTTCGATCCAGGCGCAAGGCGCCAGTATCGACGGCAGGCGCAAGATGAAGCGGTTCGGCGTGCGCAATGTTGTAGCGGATCGCCATGCCGAACAACCCGGCCAGCGCGCACAACGTGGCCATGGCCAGTGGTGCCCAACTGCCGGCGACATCAGTCAGCAAGGGCCCTACGACGAGAAAGCCGGAGCCGATGATCGAAGCCAGCGGCGTCACGGTCGCGCGCCAACCTCGGTGGTGCGCGATGCGCGGGTGCAGGAGCAGAAGCGCCAGCGCCGTCATCGCCACCAGGGCCACGCCACCGAGATTTTCGCGACTCATCGTCAATCAGCGAATTGCGTCTGCGTCTACTTGCGCGTTGGCGCGTCGCCCAACGGCAAGGCGGGCTGGTGCAGCTCGATACGGCCTTCGCCGCGCACGATCTTCTTGAATTCGGCGCGGCTGACGGATACATAACGCTCGTTGCCGCCGATCTCGACTTGCGGGCCCTCGGTGATGGCGCGGCCGCGCTCGTCCACGCGCACCACCATCGTCGCCTTCTTGCCGGTATGGCAGATCGTCTTGATTTCCTGCATCTCGTCGGCCCAGGCGAGCAGGTACTGGCTGCCCTCGAACGGCTCGCCGCGGAAATCCGTGCGCAGGCCGTACGCGAGTACGGGAATGCGCAGCTTGTCGACCACGTCGGACAGCTGCCACGCTTGGGCGCGGGTGAGGAATTGCGCCTCGTCCACCAGTACGCAGTGCAGCGCACCGTTCGTGGCGATGTCCTCGCGCACCAGGCCGAGCAGGTCGTCCCCGTGCACGAAGGTGCGTCCGCGCGCCTTCAGGCCGATGCGCGAGGCGACCACGCCGCGGCCATGGCGGTCGTCGAGCAATGGCGTCAGGATGAGCGTGCGCATGCCGCGCTCGCGAGAATTGTGCGCGCTTTGCAACAGGGTCGTGGTTTTTCCGGCATTCATTGCCGAATAATAGAAATACAACTTGGCCATTCCGCCCGCCTTGACCGCCGAACGCCGGCGGCTTGGCGCACAGTTTACGGCACCAACCACGGATGGGTGGACGTTACCGACTTTGGTCGGTACCGCCGTCACGGCGCGGATGGCAGATTGTCAACGTGCGCGGCGTTCCGCGCGTTGCCGGTAGCTTGCCATGTTGCGGAGAATTGCCATGCTGAAATTGCTGTTCGCGGCTGCCTTGTTGCACATGCCGGGTTCGGCGGTGCAGGCAACCACGTTCACCGTGACTGCCAACGGGAACCTGTCGTTTACCCCGTCGACGCTGACGATCAATAGCGGCGACACGGTGACGTTCAAGAATGCCGGCGGGAACCACAATGTCGTCGCCGACGACAATTCGTTCACGAATGGCGCGCCGTCTACCGCCAACTGGAGTTATTCGCGTACGTTCAACTCCGCCGGCACGTTCGGCTACTACTGCTCGGTCCACGGCGGGCCCGGCAGCGGCATGCACGGTACGATCACGGTCAAGTCCGTGGCGCCGCCGCCGCCAACGATAAGCCTCGGCGGTTATCTTTCCGGCAACTGGTATGTGCCCAACCAGGGCGGGCATGGATTCCAGCTCGAATTCACCAATTTGTCGACCGGTGCGACCACGTTCAACATGCTCGCGATCTGGTTCGTGTACGCGCCCGTGGCCAGTACCGCCAACGACGGCAGCGGCCAGAACTGGATTTATGCACAAGGCGATTACGACACGACCAAGAATACGGTGACTCTGCCGGCGATACTGCTGACTGGCGCGCGCTTCCCGCCGAACTTCAATCCGGCCGATGTGCGCAGGGTTTCCGGCGATTCGTCCACGCTGTGGGGCAGCCTGACGTTCACGTTCAGCGACTGCAACAACGGTACCGTGAGCTGGACTTCAACGTTGCCCAGTTACGGCAACAGCAGTGCGCCGTTGCCGATCCAGCGCCTGTCCCAGATCGCCGGCACCACGTGTCCGCCATGAACGCTCAATGCCGTGCCGCGTACTTGCGCGCCACATAATTCTCGACGATGCCGACGAACTCGGCGGCGATGTTGTCGCCGCGCAAGGTAATCGCCTTGGCACCGTCGACAAACACCGGCGCGGCCGGCGCCTCGCCGGTGCCGGGTAGCGAAATACCGATATCGGCATGCCGCGATTCGCCCGGCCCGTTGACCACGCAACCCATCACGGCAAGGGTGAGATTTTCGACGCCGTCATACTTGACGCGCCATTCCGGCATTTTCGCACGCACATGATCTTGCACGGTCTTGGCCAGTTCCTGGAACAGTGTGCTGGTCGTGCGTCCACAGCCCGGGCAAGCGGTAACCAGCGGCGTGAACGCACGCAGTCCCATCGTTTGCAGCAACTCCTGGGCAACGATCACCTCGCGCGTGCGGGACTCGCCCGGTTCAGGCGTGAGCGAAATGCGGATCGTGTCGCCGATGCCCTCCTGCAGGAGTACGGCCAGCGCCGCGGACGAGGCGACGATGCCCTTGCTGCCCATGCCGGCCTCGGTCAGGCCAAGGTGCAGGGCGTAATCGCAGCGGGCGGCAAGATCGCGATAGACGGCAATCAATTCCTGCACACCAGAAACTTTGCAAGACAATAAGATACGATCAGAAGTTAAACCCAATTCTACTGCACGTGCCGCTGAATCCAGAGCCGAGCGGATGAGCGCTTCGCGGGCCACACGGCCAGCATCCCAAGGTTCGGCGCGCGCGTGGTTCTCGTCCATCAAGGCACCGAGCATGGACTGGTCGAGTGATCCCCAATTCGCGCCGATGCGCACCGGTTTCTCGTATTTCAAGGCGAACTCGACGATCGCGGCAAACTGACTGTCGCGCTTCCTGCCGAAACCGACATTGCCGGGGTTGATGCGGTACTTCGCCAACGCTGCGGCGCAGGCCGGTTCGGCAGCGAGCAACTGGTGGCCGTTGTAGTGAAAATCGCCGATCAGGGGCGCGCCGACACCCATCATGTCGAGGCGCTCGCGGATGCGCGGCACGGCGGCGGCGGCCTCGGCCGTGTTCACGGTGATGCGCACGAGTTCCGACCCCGCGCGCGCCAGTTCGGCGACCTGCCTGGCAGTCGCGGCCACGTCGGCCGTGTCGGTATTGGTCATCGACTGCACGACGATGGGCGCATCACCACCGACTTGCACATTGCCGACAGTTACGCTCACGCTGCGCCGGCGCGGCCGCACGCCTGCATTCTGATCTTCGGAATTCATTGCTTTCGGGAACTTGCCAAGGTGGACAGTTGACCTGTCCGCGGCGCGGTCGTCAAGCACCCTTGCCGCGCGCGGCGGCACTTCCCGCATCGTCGTTCGCGGCTCGTGGCGCATTCACGGCTGCATCGCCATCCACCGCCGCGCGCACTTCGATGCGGAAATACCCGCCGCCGTTGTCGCTGGCACGCAAGCCGCGCAGCGTCTCGATGGACGGTTCCACCGGCCAGCTGAACGGATCGCCGGGCCGGGTCAGTTCGACCTCGGTGGCATCGCGGTCGAACAATGCCGGCACCAGGACGACCGGCGTTGCGTTTTCGCCATGCAGGTCTTCCAGTGCCAGCGCGCGCATCGCCGCGCGCGGCGCCCCTTGCTCGTCGTAGCTGCGCACGGCCGCCGGCTGCGCGCGTCGCGCCAGCAACTCCACGCCGGCTTGCATGCCGCCGTCCTCTATGCGCAGCCAGCGGATCGCGCCGACCATCCAGTCGCGCGATTCGTCGTCGTCCGCCATCGCGGCCAGTCCGACCAGTTCGCCGACTCTCATGCGCATGCCTTCGGCCTTTTCCCAGGCCAGCCGGTAGCCACCCAGGCTCTGATCGAGCACACGCGCCGGCAAGCGCCGGATACGCGGCACATTGCCCCCTGCATGTGCCCAGACCGCGGCGCGATCGCTTTCATGCAGGGTGATGGCGATACCGCGCGTCTTGACCAGGAAACCCTCGAAATCCATGTTTCCCGCGAGCACGTAATGCAGATCGTGCAGGCCGATGACCGTATCAAGCACATGCCCGGCCGGCAGGCGCGGATGGCCGCGGTCGCTTGTACTCTGCCAGGCGTGCTCGATGCGCACGACGAAATCCGTCGCCACGCTCACGGCCGCCCCGCGTGCGCCGAACTCCGTCGTCTGCGTTCCCGGTTGCAGCAATGCCAGGTGGCTTTCGAGAAAGCGCAGCAGGCCGTTGCTTTCCAGCGACCAGGAATCCGCGCCAGGCTGCTCGCGTTCTTCCGGCAGATAGCCGGGGCCACGATCGACGTCGGTGCGGATCGCGATTGCTCCGGCCGGCGCGCGGCCCTCGCGCAGTTCGCAATGTTTGGCCCACATCCTGATCAGCGCGTAGATATCGCCGTTCTCGCGCTGCGTGAAGCGGTAGGGATTGGCCAGCGCAAACAGCAGGGAGTGGATGTAGGCCAGACGCACGTTGGTACTGTCGCCGTGCGGATCCGCCACCGGCTTCTCGTCGGCGCCGACGGCAACGGCGAAACCGAAAAGATCATGCAGGTTCTGCCAGGCGCCCGCTGGCGGCGCAAGGTAGCGCAGATACGCCTGATACAAACTTCCGCCCCGATGCTGGATGGCACGCGTGGCTGCCAACGCCACGGATTTTCCGCGCAGGAAAGGCACGGCTCCGGCCGGTGCGCACAGATCGTGGATCACCGCGCAGTAACCGAGCGCCAGCTCGTGTTCGAAATCCTGCGCAAGCTGCCCGAGCTGGTGCTTTTGTGGCGGCAGCGGAAAACTGTCACCCAACACCTGCTTGACCAGCACGGCGACGATGTTGCCGATCGGATCGCGCAGCATTTCCAGCGCGTCGAGGCGTTGTTGCGCATCGATGCGCAACTGATTCATCTCGCGCAGCGCGGAGATCAGCAGGCGTGCGGTCGCCCCCGGATTCGCCAGCGGCAATTGCGCCAGCCACCGGCGCAGGGACTTGGGGTCGCTGGCGAACGAATTGCGGCGCGGAACGTGCCGTTCCGGCAGCCCGCCCGCCAATCGCTCGAAAAACGCACTCATCGACGACCCCTGTACATCAGGGCGCAAGTATACTCCGAATGCCCGCGGCGCCCCGGATCAGGCGTCGTGCAAGGCCCGCGCCACCACGTGGCGCAACAGGCGTTCGGCGAGGCCGCGCGGCTGCGCCAAGCCCAGGCGCGCGAGCAGCGGCAAGTCGTCTGCCCGCGGTGAGCCGCTGAACATCGCCGCGACGGCGAACGCTACCAACCGCAATTTGTTCGCCGACAACGCCTGCATACGCTGCAAGGCCGGCAGCAGGCGCAGTTCGGTCTCATCGAAATCGCTGCCGAACGGAAAGTGCGGAAAGCGCCCGCGGTGCGGCGCCAATGCCGCCGCCAGACCGGCCGGCGTATTCCTGCGCCAGCCCTCGGGAACGACGAAATTCCGGCGCAGTTTGCCGGCACGCTTGGCCTGCGCCGCCAGCGCGTCGACGAAGCGCGCATCGGCGAGGCCCAGCATGGCGACGATGCAATCCTCGTCGGACTTGCCGCGCAGGTCGGCCACGCCGTATTCGGTCACGTAGATGTCGCGCAGGTGGCGCGGGATCGTGGTCTGGCCGTAATTCCAGACGATATTCGAGTGCAACTTGCCGCCGCTGCGCCGCGCGGCGCGCAGAAACAGGATCGAACGGCCTCCGGCGAGCGCGTGCGCCATCGCCACGAAGTTGTATTGGCCACCGACGCCGCTGACGACCTGGCCATTCTCCAAAGTATCGGATACGGCCGCTCCGAGCAGCGTCGCCATCATGCAGGAGTTGAAGAAGCGCGCGTCGCGGCGTTGCAACGCGTCCAGCGTCTCGCGGCCGCCGTAGAGTTGATTGATGTCGGACACGCGCGTCATCGACAGACCGTCGAAATCGGCGCCCTGCAATCCGCGCAGCCAGGCGTAGAAATCCTTCGAGCCCAGGAAGAACGCGCCGCGCAGGTAACGCCCATCGTCGCGCCCGGAGACATCCGCGTCGCGCCCGGTGGCCAGCGCCTTCTCGACGTCGGGATCGTCGAACACTCGCCGCGAAAGAATGCCCGCGCGCGCCAGCTGCATGAAACCGTCCATGACCATTTCGCTGGCTCCGTACAAGCCGCGCGCAAAGGGTTCCGAGCCGCCGCAACGGGCGGCGAGCTGGGCGTCGACGTTGCCGAGCGACGCCAGCACCGCGCGGTAATCCGCGTTGCGCTGATGGCGCAACAGGAGCGCATGCACGAGCGCGTCGGACAACACGCCGATGCCGATCTGCAAGGTGCCGCCGTCGCGCACGAGCGTACTCGCGCGCAAGCCCAACGCGTATTCTGCGGTGTCGACCGGTGAACGCGGCAGCGCGAACAGCGTGTGTGCGGTTTCTGGAGTGTCGAGCACGACATCGAAGAATCCCGCATCCACTTCCGCCTCGTTGCCGACGAACGCAAGATCGGGATGAATCACGCCGACTACGAGCGGCCGCGCAGCGCCGATCGCAGCCATGCGATCGAGCAGATCGGCGGTGACGTCGGGATTGCAGGCGAGGCTGTAGCCGCGTTGCGCATCCTGCCCACGCGTGGCGATGAGTTGCACGATGACATTGATGCCGATTCCGGCGAGGTCACGCGCGACGTGCGTGTAGTTCAGGCTGGCGTAATCGCGCTGCGATTGCGCGACGCCGAGCATGGCGCCTGATTGCAGGTAAAACTCGTGCACGCGGACATTCGCCGGCAGCGCGTCCGCATGCTGCGCCGCGACCCAGGCAAGGTCAGGATAATCCTTGCCGAAATGCCGATCCAAGAACGGGCCGAGAAAACGCCGTTCCAGATCGCTCTTCGGTTTGGGCCGCGCCAGCGACAGCGCCGTGTAGATGTCGAGCTTCAGCGCGGGATTGGCGACTGCGCTCGCGTAGATCGCGTTCAGCAGCACGTTCGGCTTGCCGAGTCCGAGCGGAGTGGCGAGTTTCAGCGCACCGCGCGCGTGGCCGAGGATGCGTTCGCAACACGCCTGAGTGTCGGCGAGAAAATCCGTCATGCCCGCATCATCGCAGATTGCGCATGCCACGGGCACATTGGGTATCATCGGCGCGGGAGGGTGCAATGTCGGAACGTTTCAAGATCGCCATCGTCGGTTCCGGTCCGGGCGGACTGTCTGCAGCGGCGCGCGCGGCCGAGCGCGGCGAATCGCACGTGCTGCTGGAAGCCGAGCCGCACCTGTCGAACACGATCTTCCGTTACCAGAAGGGCAAGTTCGTGATGGACGAGCCCGGCATCTTGCCGTTGCGCTCGCCGGTGCCGTTCAAGGCCGGTTCGCGTGAGACGATCCTCGGCGCCTGGGACGAATCCGCGGCACGCCTGAAGATCAACGTGCGCCACAGCCACGAGGTCAGTGGAATCAAGCAGGCACCGGGCGGCGGTTTCGAATTGAAGTGCACGAACGGCCAGGTCATAGGCGCGGATTTCGTCGTGCTCGGCATCGGCCTGCAGGGCAACATCCGCAAGCTCGGCGTGCCGGGCGAAGATCTGCCCTTCGTGCAATACCAGCTCGACGATCCTGACGAATACTCCGGCGAGACCATCGTCGTGATCGGCGCCGGCGACGCGGCGATCGAGAACGCGGTGGCGCTGTCGAAGCAGAACAACGTCGTCATCGTCAACCGCAAGGACGAGTTCGCGCGCGCCAAGAAAGGCAACGAACAGGCGATCCTGAAAGCCATCGCGGACGGTGTCATCGAGTGCTATTACAACTCCGGACCCGAACGCGTGGATGCGCTGAGCGTCGGCCGCAAGAAAGGCCGCATGATCCTCAACACCGCCAGCGGCAAGGCGCAAATCCTGATCGACCGCATCATCGCGCGCCTGGGCGCGACCGCACCACGCGGTTTCGTCGAAGCCTGCGGGGTGGCGTTCCCGAACAAGGATCCGGCTTCGGTGCCGGCGATCAGTTCGCAGTACGAATCCAACGTGAAGGGCCTGTACATCGTCGGCGCGCTCGGCGGCTATCCGCTGATCAAACAGGCGATGAACCAGGGCTACGAGGTGATCGAGTACATCCTCGGCAACAAGGTCGAGCCGGCCGATGCGCCGCTGCTCAAGGCCAAGTTCGCGACGATGCCCGGATTCCGCACGGTCGATGAAGCGCTCGCGCGCATCCAGAAGAATGTGCCGCTGCTGGCCAGCATCACGCCGCTGCAGTTGCGCGAGTTCATGCTCGATTCCGACATTCGCACGCCGGCGCCGGGCGCGACGATCTTCGCGCGCAACGATTACACGAACACGTTTTTCAGCATCGTCGATGGCGAGGTGCAGGTGGTTGTCGACGAAACCGCGAACAAGCGCATCGCCTTGCGCCGCGGCGAATTCTTCGGCGAGATGAGCCTGATTTCCGGGCGCCGTCGCTCGGCGACGATTCTGGCCGGCGCCAACTGCGTACTGATCGAGACGCCACGGCGTTCGATGAACCGGCTGATCGCCTCGGTCGAGGCGGTCAAGCGCCATATCGATGAGGTATTCATCCTGCGCGCGCTGCAATCGCGCTTTGCGCCGGAAGCTTCCGCCGAACAACTTGCCGACGTGGTCGCCGCGGCGCGGCTGGAAAAATTCAAGGCCGGCGACGTGCTGTTCAACGAGGGCGAAGTCGGCGACAGCCTGCATCTGGTGCGCGTCGGCTCGCTCACCATCTCGCGCAACATCGGCGGCAAGGACGTGGTGCTCTCGTACGTGCCCGCCGGCAATTATGTCGGCGAGATGGCGCTGATGGGCGAATCGCGGCGTTCGGCGACCGCGCGCGCCGCGATCGCGAGCGAAACCGTGCGCCTGGACGGCGAATCGTTCAAGAAACTCGTGAACCGCATCCCGGTGCTGCGCCTGCGCCTGCAATCCGAATACCGCCAGCGCACCGCAGCGAATCTGGCCATGCAGGCACTGCCCAGCGGCGGCGACATCATCTCGTTCCTGCTCGCGCAGGGAGCCGGCGAAGCGACCGATATTTTGTTGATCGACGAATCGATGTGCGTGCGCTGCGACAACTGCGAAAAGGCCTGCGCCGAAACCCACGGCGGCAGCTCGCGCCTGAACCGCGAGGCCGGCCCGACCTTCGCCAGCGTGCATGTGCCGACGTCGTGCCGGCACTGCGAGCATCCGCATTGCATGAAGGACTGCCCGCCAGACGCGATCCATCGCGCGCCGAACGGCGAGGTGTTCATCGCCGACAACTGCATCGGCTGCGGCAACTGCGAACGCAATTGCCCCTATGGCGTCATCCACATGGCATACAAGCCGCCGAAGAAGCCGGGACTCATTCAGTGGCTGCTGTTCGGTCGCGGGCCCGGTCCCGGCGAAGCGCCGCACGACGCGCACGATCACGCCGAGGGCGAAATCAAGAAAGCGGTCAAGTGCGACATGTGCAAGGACATATCGGGCGGCCCCGCCTGCGTGCGTTCCTGTCCGACCGGTGCGGCGATCCGCATCTCGCCGGAGGAATTCCCGGCCTACGCGCAGTCCCGCAGCTGAGCGCCGCGATGCACGATTCCATCCTCACCTACGCCCGCTCGCGCTATCTCTGGATCGCGCTGACGCTCACGCTCGCCGCTCTGATCGCATACGTCACCTACGATCCGGGTGGTCCGCCGAACGGCGGCACTTGGCTCGGTTACACACTCGGCACCATCGGCGCTGCGCTCATTGTCTGGCTGATGCTGTTCGGCATGCGCAAGCGCAGCTACCGCAACAGCCCGGGCACGTTGCGCGGCTGGCTGTCGGCGCACATCTACCTGGGCACTTCGCTCATCCTGGTCGTGCTGCTGCACAGCGGGTTCCAGTTCGGCTGGAACATCCACACCCTCGCCTTCGTGCTCATGCTCGTCGTGATCTTCTCGGGGTTTTTCGGCGTTTACGTTTACCTGCGCTATCCGAACCTGATGACACGCAATCGCGAGAGCGCGACACGTGTGGCCATGCTCGACGAAGTCGCGGAGATCGACCAGAACGCGCTGGCCCTGGCCGACGGCATCGATCCGAAGATCCACGCCGTTGTGCTGCGATCGATCCAGAACACGCGCCTGGGCGGCGGCGTGTGGACGCAACTGCGTGCGCGCGACGGCTCGGATATCGCGCTCGATTCCCTGCACAGCGCGCTGGCCGAACGCGACAAGCGTTCGGAGATGAAAACCTCGGAAATGCCGACCATGTTCGCGATGGTGGACTTCCTCGCCGGCCGCGCGACCGACAAGCAGGGCGAGGCGATGCGCTCGCTGATCGACCTGATCTCGCGCAAGAAAGGTCTGGCGACCAAGGTCGCGCGCGACATGCAGTACCAGGCGATGATGGAAATCTGGCTTTACGTGCACGTGCCGCTTTCGTTTGCGCTGCTGGCGGCGCTGATCGCGCACATCGTTTCCTCCTTCTTTTACTGGTAGACATCCATGCGCTGGCTGATCCGCCGGGTACTGAAGAAAGGCAAGGGCGCCGTCTCCTACGAGGAGGATGTCCACTACGGCGACGTGCTCACGATCGGGCGCGCGGCGGATCAGGCCATCTTCCTGCCGGACCTGCGCGTCGCGCTCAACCATGCGCGCGCGACCCTGCTTTCCAGCGGCCAGTACAAGATCGAATCGCTGATCCTCGCCGGCATCCGCGTCAATGATGCGATCACCTACACGACGACGGCCGGACCCGGCGCCGTGGTGGCGATCGGCAACACGCGCCTGACCCTGCTCGCCGCGCCGCAGGATTACGACGCCGCGGTGGAAGTCTCCACACTGGACAAAAGCGAACAGAAGGCCGAAAGCGCGCAGCGCGCCAAGCCGACGCGCCTGGCGCAGACCGGACTGAGCAAGCGCCGGCCGTCATGGATCCTGTTTGCGGCGATACTCGTATTCGGCTTGATCCTGCCGATGGTGGGCCACTTCGTGCCCGGCTTCGGCGAGATGCTGCGGCGCGTGCCGCTGGTGCCGAGCACGCAGAGCTGGAATCCCGGAACACTGGATGCGTCGCACCACTTCTTCGCCGGCGACTGCACCAAGTGCCATCAGACTGCCTTCCTGACCGTGCGCGACAAGGCCTGCCTGGCCTGCCATGCGGACACCGCCGCGCATGCGGATCCTGCCAAGTTCAACCTGCCGCAGCTGGGCAATGCACAATGCCGCAGCTGCCATCAGGACCATCAGGGCCTGCGTGGTCTGATCCGCACCGACCAGCGCCTGTGCTCGGATTGCCACATCGACTTGAAAGCGCGAACCAAGGGCGCGAGCACGTTTGCCGATGTCGGCGACTTCGGCACGAATCACCCCGAATTCAAGGTGAACCTTCCGCAGTGGGACGCAAATGGCAAATTCGCACCCGTGCGCACGACCTGGACCGCGGACCTGAAGGAAGATTCCGGCCTCAAGTTCAATCACGAAAAGCATCTCAAAGCCGAAGGCCTGAACACGCCGAACGGGCATCGCGTGCTGACTTGCGCGACCTGCCACGTGCCGGATGCCGGCGGCGCGAAGATGCGCCCGGTGAATTTCGAGGCCATGTGCCACGACTGCCACAAGCTCGGCTTCGACACGCTCGCGCCCGACCGCGAAGTGCCGCACGGCAAGGTCGCCGCGGTCGCCTACACGCTCAGCGAGTACTACGCCAAGGTCGCGCTGGAAGGCGGCTATCAGGACGCGCGCTCGCCCGACATCGTGCAGCAGCGCCGCCGCCCCGGCGCGCCGCCACTGTCGCAGCAGCAACAGCAGGAAGCCCTCGCCTGGGCGCGCCAGCGCGCGAGCGAAGCTACCGACAGCCTGTTCACCGGCAAGGCGTGCAGTACCTGCCACAAGGTCACGCCGCCGCGCACGCCGGACGACACCTGGCACGTGGCGCCGGTGCGCGTATCCGGCGTGTGGTACGCGGACGCGAAGTTCACCCACGCCAAGCACACCAC
The DNA here is from genome assembly GCA_035465735.1 of Rudaea sp. GTDB lineage: Bacteria > Pseudomonadota > Gammaproteobacteria > Xanthomonadales > Rhodanobacteraceae > Rudaea. The sequence continues at coordinate 14,725 of DATIVQ010000179.1, read as the reverse complement.
GGTCAAGTGCGAGGACTGCCACGACGGCGCGCCCAAGTCCACGCAGTCCAGCGATGTGCTCATTCCCGGCATCGCCAACTGCCGCACCTGCCACGGCGGGGCCAGGGCAAAGGACAAGGTCGCCACAACATGCATCGCCTGCCACGACTACCACCAGTCGGCGACATTGAAGATGGGTTCGTTATGAGCCTGCCTTGGGTTATGATCGCGGAACAGGGGAACAGGCAGCGTCGCGGCTGAGACAGCGCGGCGCGAGGCACCGCGCTTGGGGAGAAGAGCGATGCGCACGAACAGGATTTTGTGGCTGGCGTTGGCCATGGCGACTCTCGCCGGCTGCGGCGGCGGCAGCAATTCGGCCAGCACCGAAGGCACCGCGCCGCCTCCGCCACAATCCACGCCGGATTCCGGCTGCACCGGGTCGTGCGCCAACGCACAGACCTTCCTCAGCGCCGCCGACGTACAGACCGTGATCGCCCAGGCGGCCGCCGAGGCGCAGGCGCAGGGCAAGCCTGCCGTCATCGCCGTGGTCGATCGCGTCGGCAATGTGCTCGCGGTCTACCGCATGAGTGGCGCGCCGGACACGATGACGATTACTTCGGGACGCGCCGTCGTGGGCGGTCTCGAAGGCCTGGCGGTGCCGAGCGAACTGGCGGCGATCGCCAAAGCCGTCACTGGCGCGTACCTTTCCAGCGAAGGCAATGCGTTTTCCACCCGCACCGCCAGCCAGATCGTGCAGGAGCATTTCAATCCCGGCGTGCAGGGCACACCGGCCGGACCGCTGTTCGGCGTGCAGTTCTCGCAACTGCCGTGCTCGGACCTGGCCACGCATTTCTCGACCGGCACCGGAGTCGGCCCGCACAATTCGCCGCTCGGACTTTCTGCCGATCCGGGCGGATTCCCCTTGTATAAAAGTGGAACTCCGGTCGGCGGTGTGGGAATCGCCGCCGACGGCATCTACGGCCTCGACCCGAACGTCATGGACAAGGATCGCAACATCGACGAACTGATCGCGATGGCGGGAACCTACGGCTTCGGCGCGCCGGCTGACCGCCGCGCTGATACGATCACGGCCGGCGGCATCACCTTGCGCTTCAGCGACGTCGGCTACTCCGATCTCGCCACGCATCCGCAAAGCGCAACGCCCTATTCCAGCCTGACCGGCGCGTTGATGAAGGTGCCGGGCTACTTCGACGGCAGCGTGATCCTGGCCGGCACCGCGTTCGGCCAGGCTGCATCCGGTATCCGGCCCGACGATGCCTACTATCCTGGACTTGATGCCTTCGTGCTCGACGACGGACACGGCGACAACCGCTATCCGCCGATCGCCGGCACCGACGGCGTGAACGCGCTGACCGCGCACGAAGTGCAGACCATCGAGCAGCAGGCGCTGACGGTCGCGAACCGGGCGCGCGCCCAGATCCGTAATCCGCTCGGCAGCCAGGCACGCGTGACGGTTTCAGTCGTGGACACGAATGGCGTGGCACTCGCGGTGGCGCGGACGCGCGACGCGCCGGTGTTCGGTACCGATGTCTCCCTGCAAAAAGCGCGCACGGCGGCATTCAATTCCGGCAGCCAGGCGGCCAACGTGCTGCAATCGCTCGCGCCGGCCAATTATTTCGCCGACAGTTTCGACTTCGCCAACAAGAAGGCATCGTTCACGACCGTCGCGCAAAGCCACATCGGCGATTACGTGAGCGCCGTGCGCGCCTTTCTCGGCATGCCAAATGCGCTCACCGGCGGTGTCGCCTTCACCGACCGCGCCGGCGGCAACATGTCGCGGCCCTACTTCCCGGACGGCATCGACGGCACGCCGAACGGGCCGTTCAGCCATCCGTATCCGCAGTGGAGCCCGTTCCAGGAAGGCCTGCAGCTCGACCTCGTCTACAACGCGATCGCGCTGAACCTGGTCGGCTATCTTGGCGCACAGGGATTCACGATCAGCGCGGACAACGTGCCTGCCGCGACCCCATTCTGTTCCGCCAGTGCTCAGCTTGCGAACGGTATCCAGGTATTCCCCGGCAGCGTGCCGATCTACCGCGGCAGCACCCTCGTCGGCGGACTCGGTGTTTCCGGCGACGGCGTGGACCAGGACGACATGGTCAGTTTCCTCGGCCTGTACAACGCCGGCGTGGCGCTGAACGGAACCGTCGCCAATGCGCCGCAGGCGATGCGCGCGGACCAGCTCGCACCGCAGGGCGTGCACCTGCGCTATGTGCAGTGCCCGCAGTCGCCGTTCCTCGACAGCCATGCCGACAACGTCTGCGATGGGAAATGACATGAACACGCGCCAGCGCCCACGTTCCGCCCTCGCCGCCGCCCTACTCTGCGGCTTTGCCGCATTTTCCACAAGTTCACAAATCCAGGCACAGGATGCCGCCGCCGTTCCGCACCTGCTGGAGCTGTTCGGCGTGCTGCCGGCGCCGACCTACGACCCGAGCAAATCCGAGATTCCACGCCGCCGCCCCGGCCATCCCTATGCACCGCCGCCGGAATTCAGGATCGTCAATCCGAACGGCGTCCCGCCCGCACCGGTGGACCAGGCCGGCGAATTCATTCCCGTGCCCGACCGCTGGCGCATCATGGAGGCACTCGGCTTCAAGTTCCCTTGGTACGACCCGTACAACCAGAACATGTACAAGGGCGACAAGCCCATCGACGGCAAGAACCATTTCCTCGTTCTCACCGGCATTTCCGACACCTTCATCGAACCGCGCAGCGTGCCGACGCCGGTCGCGCCGCAGAGCACCGGCAACCCGGGCGAACAAGGCGTGTTCGGCGGCATCAATCAGCTGCTGCTGGTGCAGAATTTCATCGCCAGCATCGATTACTACGAAGGCGACACCACGTTCAAGCCGCCCGATCTCGAATACAAGGCCACGCTTGCGTTCAACTACAACCGCATCAACACGCGCGAGACGCGCGCGGTGAACATCGATCCGCGCCTGGGTACCAACCGCGACGACGGCTTCATCGGCGTGCAGGAACTGTGGGTCGACAAGCACCTTCGCGACGTTTCCTCGCGCTACGATTTCGATTCGTTGCGCGTCGGCATCCAGCCGTTCTCGACCGATTTCCGCGGCTTCCTGTTCCAAGACTCGCAGCTTGGCATCCGCCTGTTCGGCAACCGCGACAACAACCGCTGGCAATACAACTTCGCGTATTTCCGCCGTCTGGAGAAGGATCTCAACTCCGGCCTCAACGACATCACGAAATCGCCGCGCCACGACGACATCCTCGTCGCCAACCTGTACCGGCAGGACTGGCCTTGGCTGGGCTACACCTCGCAGGCGACGATCGTCTACAACCATAACGACGACGGCACGATCTATGATTCGAACGGCTTCATCCAGCGCCCCGCCGCGATCGGCCTGCAACTTCCGCGCAAGTACGACGTCACCTACCTCGGCTACAACGGCGACGGTCATATCGGCCGCGTGAACCTCACGATTTCCGCCTATGGCGCGTTCGGGCGGCAGAACCATGGCGTCTTCGTCGAGCCGTCCACCAGCATCCGCGCCGGTTTCCTCGCCGCCGAAGCATCGATGGATTTCGACTGGGTGCGTGCGCGCCTGTCCGCGGCGTACGCGAGCGGCGACAAAAATGCCTACGACCGCCGCTCGACCGGTTTCGATGCGATCAACGAAAATCCGATCTTCGCCGGCGCCGACACCAGCTACTGGATCAGCCAGGGCGTGCCGCTGATCGGCGGCGGCGGCGTGGCGCTCAGCCAGCCCAACGGCATGCTGCCGGACCTGCGTTCTTCCAGCGCGCTGGGCCAATCGAATTTCGACAATCCCGGCCTGCGCCTGCTCGGCATCGGCGCGGATTTCGACATCACGCCGCAATCGCGCGTATCCGGCAATCTCAATGAGTTGTGGTTCGACAACACCGCCACGCTCGAAGCGCTGCGCCAGCAGGCCGATATCGGCCGCAGCATCGGCACGGATGCATCGGTCGCATGGATCTGGCGGCCCTACTTCACCCAGAACGTGATCGTGCGCCTGTCCGGCGCCGCGCTCAAACCCGGCTCCGGATTCAAGAGCCTGTTCAGTTCCGACCATTCGTTGTACTACTCGGTGCTGGCGAACGTGATCCTGACCTATTGAGGGCCTTGCCATGACCAAAGCCAAATGGGTCGCCGTCGCCGCCATCGCAATGTCGCTACCGGCTGTCACGGCCTTCTCGCACGAAGAACAACCGGTACTGCGCAACTACACCGCCGCGCCGCCCGCGCCCGCGTTCCAGACCCTGGAACAGGCCGAAGCGAAATCCGGAGGCTGCGTGTCCTGTCACACGAAATCGGATCGCAAGACCATGCATCCGGCGGGCGGCGTCGTGCTCGGCTGCACGGATTGCCACGGCGGCGACGCCAGCGTGAACCCGCCGGCGGGCGAAAGCTACGACGCCGACGCGCAACACGACAAGCGCGACTGGTCAGCCGCATACCAGGCCGCGATGAACAAGGCGCACGTGCTGCCACGGTATCCCGAACACTGGAAGACCAGCGCCAATCCACAGCGCAGCTACACCTGGTGGATGAAGGAATCGCCCGAGTTCGTACGCTTCGTCAATCCCGGCGACCTGCGCGCGGCGACCATGGCCTGCGGCGCCTGCCACCTGCCGGAAATCCAGGCCAACGAAAAAAGCCTGATGGCAAATGCGGCGATGTTCTGGGGCGCAGCCGCCTACAACAACGGCATCCTGCCGTACAAGCATTCGGTGCTCGGCGAGGCGTACACGCAGGACGGCAAACCGGCGGCGACGGCGAGTCCGCCCGTGCCGGACGGCAATCCTTCCGCGCACGACATCCTGCCGAAAATTTATCCGATGCCGGCCTGGGAGATCACCCCGCCCGGCGACATCTTCCGCGTGTTCGAGCGCGGCGGCCGCAACATCGGCACGGTCTTTCCCGAGATCGGCCTGCCCGGCGAAGCCGGCCTGTTGCAACGCCTGGAAGAACCCGGCCGCCCGGACATCCGCCAGTCCAACCGCGGTCCCGGCACCGGTTCGCGCGTGGCGATTCCCGTGCTAAACATCGTCAAGACGCGCCTGAATGATCCCTTCATCTGGATGCTCGGCACCAACGACAATCCAGGCGACTATCGCTCCTCGGGTTGCTCGGCCTGCCACGTCGTCTACGCGAACGACCGCGACACCTTCCATTCGGCGATCTACGCGAAGTACGGCAACACCGGACTGTCGCAGGAAGCCGACCCGACGATCTCGCATGCCGAATCCGGCCATCCGCTCAAGCACGAGTTCACGCGCCGAATCCCGACCAGCCAATGCATGATCTGCCACATGCACCAGCCGAACATGTTCATCAACACCATGCTCGGCTACACGATGTGGGATTACGAGTCCGACGCCCCGCTCATGTGGCCGAAGCAGCAGAAGTATCCGAGCGCCGAGGAACAGCGCAAGATCCTCGACCGCAATCCCGAAGAAGCAGCGATCCGCGGCAAGTGGGGTGATCCGAACTTTTCCAAGGATGTTTCCCTGCTCAATCCGCAACTCAAGGACACGCAGTTCGCCGATTACCACGGCCACGGCTGGAACTTCCGCGCCGTGTTTGCGCGCGACCGCAAAGGCGATCTGCTCGACAAGCACCGCAATATCGTCGCCAACGACGATCCGGAGAAATTCAAGAAGGCCGTGCACCTGCAATCAATCCATGTCGACGTCGGCATGCAGTGCGTGGACTGCCATTTCAGCCAGGACAACCATGGCAACGGCTACGTCAAAGCCGAGGTCATGGGCGCGGTGGAAATCCAGTGCCAGGATTGCCACGGCACCGTCGATGCGTATCCAACGCTGAAGACTTCCGGTCCCGCGGCCGGGCCCTACGGCCGCGACCTGCTGCTGATCCGCAATCCGGACGGCAAGAAGCGCTTCGAGTGGGTCAATGGCAGGCTGATCCAGCGTTCGGCGGTGACGCCGGGACTGGAATGGACGATGACCCTGGTCAAAGACAGCGCCGATCCGAAGTCGCCGATGTACGACGCCAAGGCAACCAAGGCGCATACCGTGTCCGACAACCCGGACGCGATGAAATTCGGCGCGGACGTACCCAAGGCGCAGCGCGCGCACAGCGAGGACAAGATGCTGTGCTATGCCTGCCACACCTCGTGGACGACGAGCTGCGGCGGCTGCCACTTGCCGATCCAGGCGAACTGGAAAACCGAGCGGCACAAATACGAAGGTGGCTTCACGCGCAACTATGCCACCTACAATCCGCAGGTTGCACGCGACCAGATGTTCCAGCTCGGCATCCACGGCGACGTCAAGGACCACAAGATCGCGCCGGTGCGTTCGTCCTCGGCGCTGGTGCTGTCCTCGACCAACATCAATCGCGAAAAGATTTACGTGCAGCAGCCGCCGATTTCAGCGTCGGGCTATTCCTCGCAGGCATTTGCACCGCACTACCCGCACACCGAGCGCAAGACCGAAACCAAGCAGTGCGACGACTGCCATCTGTCGAAGTCCAACGACAACAACGCGATCATGGCCCAGTTGCTGCTGCTCGGCACGAAGTTCGTGGACTTCATCGGCTACCACGCCTGGGTCGGCGAAAACGGCGGTATCGGAGCGGTGCAGGTCACCGAATGGGACGAGCCGCAGGCGGTGATTGGCAGCTATCTGCAAAAGTACGCCTACCCGGACTGGTATAAGGCGCACGAGTCACGCGGCCAGAAACTACAGCACGCCGCCGAGCACAACGCCGGTGACGCGCAATGCCTGCAACTGCGCGGCGAATACCTGTACGTGGCCGAAGGCGCCAAGGGCATGCGCGTCTACGACGTGGCCAGCGTCGCGAACAAGGGTTTCTCCGAGAAGATCATTACCGCCCCGTTCTCGCCGGTTGGTCAGGACACGCACATCGCCAGCAAGGACGCGACATGCGTCGTTCTCGCGACCACGCAACCGGTCGCGCCGAACCGCGACGTCGGCGAGCTGATGCGCAAGGACAATGAAGAACAGCCGATGGCGCCAATCTACAAGTACGCCTTTATCACCGACGCCGTGGAAGGCCTGATCGCGACCGACATCGAGACGCTGACCGACGGCGAACCGCGCAACAACTTCCTCAAGCGCCAGCTCACCTGGAACGAAAACCATGTACTCGACGGTGCGCGTCACCTCGCCATCGCCGGCGACACGTTTTATGTTTCGACGAACAAGGGCGTGGTCGTGCTCGACATGACCGATCCGCTAAAGCCGAAATACCTCGCTACGATCGCCATCGCCGGTGCACAGGCGGCACAGGTGCAGTTCCGCTACCTGTTCGTGACCGCGAAGGACGGCTTCCACGTCGTCGATGTCACGCACCGTGAACGGCCCGTCGAAGTCGCTTCGGCCTTCGTGCCGCTGCGCCACGCGCACAAGCTGCACGTCGCGCGAACCTACGCTTACGTTGCCGACGGCGCCGACGGCCTTGCCATCATTGACGTGACGCGCCCCGAGCATCCGTTCGTCTACCAGATGTTCAATGCCGGCGGCAAAATCGACGATGCGCGCGATGTCGTCGTGGGCACCACGAATGCCTCCCTGTTCGCCTATGTCGCCGACGGCAAGAACGGGCTGAAGGTGATCCAGCTTACCAGCCCCGAATCGCAGCCGAACTTCTACGGCTTCTCGCCCGAACCCAAGCCGCAACTCATCGCCTGGTGTCCGACCAAGCATCCGGCGCTGTCGCTGTCGCGCGGTCTGGAACGCGACCGCGCGGTGGATGAATCCGGCAACCAGATCGCCGTTTTCGGCCGCATCGGCTCGCGTCCGTTCCATCTGGACGAAATGCAGCGCCTGTACCTGGACAAGGACGGCAAGCCCTGGTTCGTCGACGACACGCCGGAAAACAAGCGTCTGCTGCCCGCTGCGCAGACGGCACAAGAACCCGCTTCGGCAAGTTCGACGAGTGCACTGCCGCACTGAGCAAATGCCGTGGCGCATGGCGCCACGGCGCGCTGCTCGCGCAAGCCACGGCGAAAATCCGGTTTGCCATTTCCGCGGCGCGCGGAGTAACCTCGGCTTCCAATCACTTCGTTTCTTCCCATGCCCGAAGCATCAGCCGTCCAAACCGCGGAGCGGGAAGTCTTTTCCCCAAGCCAGCTCGTGCGCCTGGCGCGCGACCTGTTGGAGAACACGTTCCCGCTGATCTGGGTGGAAGGCGAGATTTCCAATTTCTCGCGGCCTGCTTCCGGCCATGCGTACTTCAGCCTCAAGGATGCGCAGGCACAGGTGCGCTGCGCGATGTTCAAGCCGCGCAGCACGTATCTGCGCTTCAAGCCGGCCGACGGCATGCGCGTGCTGGCGCGCGCACGCGTGAGCCTGTACGAAGCTCGCGGCGAGTTCCAGTTGATCGTCGAACATCTGGAAGAAGCCGGTGAAGGCGCCCTGCTGCGCGCATTCGCCGAACTCAAGGCGCGGATTGCCGCCGAAGGCCTGTTCGATGCCGCGGCCAAGCGCGCGATTCCGAAACTGCCACGGCACATCGGCATCGTCACCTCGCCGACCGGCGCGGCGGTCCACGACGTTCTCAGCGTGCTCGCACGGCGCTTTCCGCTCGCGAACGTCGAAGTCCTGCCCGTGCCGGTGCAAGGCAAGGACGCCCCGGCAGCTATTGCGGCCATGCTCGGTGCAGCCTCGAAGGCGCGTCGCCACGACGTGCTCTTGCTCACCCGCGGCGGCGGCTCGCTCGAGGACCTTTGGGCGTTCAACGACGAATCCGTCGCGCGTGCGATCCGCGCCTGCCGCATCCCGGTCGTGGCGGCGATTGGCCACGAGATCGACTTTACCATCGCCGATTTCGCCGCCGACCTGCGCGCGCCGACTCCCACGGGTGCCGCCGAGCTGGTGACACCAGACCTGAGTGACTGGCAAAGGATCCTTCAGGCGCAGACTGACCGCATGTACCAAGCCAAGCTGCGTCTGCTGCAGGAGCTGCGGCGAAGGCTCCAATGGTGCGGCGAGCGCTTGCGGCAGCTGCACCCTGGCCGTGTGCTGCGGGACCGCAGCCAGCGGCTCGATGAACTGGAGCTGCGCCTGGAACGCTGCGCCCGCAGCCGGCTACGCCATGACCGGGTGCGCCTCGAAGCGCTGAACTCGGCGCTGCGCGAGCATAGTCCGCTGCGGCGCCTGCACCGTGCCTCAGACCGGCTCATCGCGCTCGACCAGCGCCTGCACAGCGCCAGCCGCGCTCGCATGACCCGGGCCGCCAACCGTCTGGCGCTCTCGCTGCGAGCCTTGGATGCCGTGAGTCCGCTCGCCACCCTCAACCGGGGCTACGCCATCGTCAGCGATGCCGCGGATGGAAGGACCTTGAATCACATCGCATCCATACAGTCGGGCCGAAACGTGTCTATCCGGCTCGCCGATGGCGTGTTCACGGCAGAGGTGAAGTCAGTGACTCCGGGAGGAAAACGATGAGGATGCTTGCCGTCCTGCTGCTATGCCTGCCCGTCCTCGGCTGGGCTGCCGGCAGCGGCTTCCCGCTGGATGATGCGGTGCCGGGCGGCGTGGCTGTGGTCGCGCTTCCAGCGGCCAAGCATGCCCCGCACGTGGAATTCTCCGGGCAGCGGGTCATGGTCACCAAGCACGCAGGACATTGGTATGCCTTGGTGGGGCTCAGCCTGGACACACAGCCGGGTGACAAGATGCTGGACGTGGATGTGCCTGGGTCCACCGATCTCCACGTCGGTTTCACCGTCATGCCCAAGGCTTATCCCTCGCAGTCCGTCACCATCGCGGATCCGCAGATGGTGGACCCCACCCCCGAGGAGCTGAAACGTATCGACCGCGAACAGCAACATCTCGCGAAAGTCATGGCAGGTTTCCGCGATGTCGCGGTGCCGCAGGTGTCCTTCATCTGGCCGGCACCGGGGCCCGAGAGCAGCCCCTTCGGTTATCACCGCATCTTCAATGGCGAGCCCCGCAGCCCCCATAGCGGCATCGCTATCGCGGCGCCGGAAGGTACACCGGTCAAGGCCCCCGCGGCGGGTTGGGTGGCGGACGTCGGTAATTACTATTTTTGCGGGAGGACCCTCACCATCGACTTGGGGCAAGGCCTGTTCAGTGTGTATTGCCACCTCAGCAGGATCTACGTGAAGAAGGGCCAATGGCTGAAGCGCGGGCAGCGGGTCGGCAGGATAGGTGCCACTGGGCGTGCCAGTGGGCCGAACCTGCATTGGACGGTGCGCTTGAACGAAGTGGCGGTGGATCCCCACGTGTTCCTGGGCAGCAACGCGCCGACACCGCCGCCCGTCACGCCGTCGGCCGCGGCGACATCGGCGCCGCCGGTGACCGTCACGCAGACTCCCCCGCATGCTGCTAGCACATCCGTACCCGCTGGCAGCACCAAGAGTCCTGCTTCACCTCCATAACCAAGGCATTCAGAGGCGGCGCAAGCCCAAGCAGAGCGAGGCGCACAGGAGAGAGTGCACGCTGATGTGCATGACAGACTGCGCGCCGGAGCTCAACGAAGCTACGCGAGCGGAAGCAGCTTCGATCTAGACGTTGTAAGAGAGCGGCTTGTTCTTGCGCGTATACCAGCCGTCGGCTGCCGCTTCGAAGACATGGCAGTTGTCCATCTCGCCGCCATAAATGTGCAGCGACACGGCTTTCTGGTCCGGCAGCGGATTCCGGATGAGGTGATACTCATGCGGCGGGATCAGACAGCCCGCGGAACCCGTACCCGCCTGCACTGTGCCGCAATGCTCGAAACGGAAGCGTTCTCCCTGGCGTTCGCGCATCTCGAACTGCTGCACCTCGATCTGGCCTTCCCACACGCCTTCCACGCACCACATGCCGGCGTGGTCGTGGATCACCGTGCCCTGCCCCGGTCCCCACGTCATGGCGACCACGGTGTAGCCAAGATCGGGGCTCTTGTACAGGAGCCGGCGCGCGTAGCTGGTGTCACAGGTCTGGCATACGCTGGAAGGCAGGTCCATGCCGCGGATGCGGAAGGTCTCGCACAGCAGGTCCTTGATGGCATGGGTGGTGGCACGCGGATCAGCGCGGCGCACCGCTTCGTCCAGCAACGGTATCAGGCGGCTGGCGCCTGTGAATTCCACGGATGGCATGGCGTGCATTATAGCGTGCCCAGGAATTCGCCCACGGCCGGCCGGAACCTTTCCATGTCCACCAGGAACGAGTCGTGTCCCTGCCGCGAGGCCAGGGCTTCGAAGCGCGCATCCACGCCCGCGTGCTTCAGGGCATCCGCCAGGGCCTGCTGCTGATGCAGCGGGAACAGGATGTCGGTCTCCACGCCGATGATCAGTGCCTGCTTGAGATGCAGGCGCTTGAACGCCTTATCGTCACTGCCGCCGTGTTCCGCGACATCGAAGAGATCCATGGCGCGGGAAAGATACAGGTAGGAGTTGGGGTCGAAGGCACCCACGAACGACTGCGCCCGCGATTCGAGATACGACTCGATCTCGAACTCGATCCCGAAGGCATCGATACCGGCATCCTTGGCACGCTCGCGGCCGAAGCGTTCGCTCCACTCCTTGGCGGAGCGGTAGGAGATCATGCCGAGCTTGCGCGCCAGGCGCATGCCCTCCAGCGGTCCATCGCCCGCGGCATAGTGGCCGCCAGCCCAAGCACCGTCGCTGCGGATCAGTTCGCGCTGCAAGGAACGCACCGCGATGGAGAAAGGTTCCGAATGGGTGGCAGAAGAGATGCTCACCAGCACGTCCACTTCGTTCGGATACATCAGCGTGTAGGCGAGCGCGCTCATGCCACCCATGGACGGCCCCATGCATACCCGCACCCGTGGGATGCCGAGGGCCGCCAGTAGCGCATGGGCGGCCGCGGCCACATCCTCGATGGTCAGCTTGGGGAACGCCGGGCCATAGGGCTTGCCGGTGCGCGGATCGGTCGACGCAGGACCGGTGGAACCGTGGCAGCTTCCCAAGGAGTTCACGCAGATCACGTGGAACTTGTGGGTATCGATGGCCTTGCCGGGTCCCAACATCTCCTCCCACCAGCCCGTAGACGGATCTTCGCCGCTTGAGGCTGCGTGCGCAGAAGGCGAAAGGCCCGTGAACAGCAACAACACGTTGTCCTTGGTGGCGTTGAGCTGGCCCCAGGACTCATAAGCCACGTGCACGTCGGTGAGCGAGCCACCGAGACGCATTTCGAAGGTACCGGGCAAGGTCACTACGCGCCGGGCTCCCGCGCTGGCCGGCGCGGGTGTCTGGCTGTGCAAAGTCAGATGCGGTTTCATATCGCCCATTTTACCCGCCGGCGTGGGTCAGCAGCCACAGCCCCGTGAGGGCGCCCGTGACCATCAGGAAGGGCCCGGACCAGGCATGGAAAGCCAGCAGGCTGCCGCGCTGACCTCCGAGCCGGAGCGCGATGATGTTCGCCAGTGAACCGATCAGCAGACCGAAACCGCCTACGTCCACCCCCCAGGCCAGACTGCGCCAATCGCTGGAATGAGCGGAGAGCAGGATGGTGGCGGGCACATTGCTGATGAACTGCGAGGTCACGATGCCGGCGAAATAGAGGTGCGATTCGCGCTCGAGTCCTGCCTCTGCCACCAGCCGGCTCACCCACGGCAAGCCCGCGATGATGCGCAGGTCGATGAACATCAGTATGAAGACCAGCAACAGCGGCCAATCCAGCCGCTGGAACACCTTTGGATACAGCACCAGGAACAACCCGACCACTCCCAGCAGGGCCATGTCGGCATGGCGTAGCTCGGCGCAGGCGATGAAAGGCAGGAACAATGATGCCGATACCGTGAAGCGCGGCCAATCCACCTGCATGGACGACGTACCCGTATGCAGTTGTACCCGTCGCGGCTGGAAGGCCACGGCCGCGAAGCCGAACAGGCAGACCAGCGAGATCAGCGTGGGCGGCAACATGGCCCATACGAACCCCCCGAAATGCACTCCCGTGGATTGCCAGAGGAAGATGTTCTGCGGGTTGCCGATGGGAGTCAGCATCGACCCGGCGTTCACCGCCAGGGCCTCGAAGATCACCAGGCGTGTCAACGGCAGCGCCACATAGGCCGACAACGTGAGCGTCAGTGGCACCACCACGAACAAGGCGATGTCATTGGTGAGGATCGCCGCCAGGAGCGCGGACGCACCGATGAGGAACAATGCGAGCCGGCGCTCGTCGTGGATGTGTTCGAGGACCCGCCTCGCCGCATGATGCAGGGCACCGCTGGTCTCGATCCCCGCGGTGAGCAACAGCAAACCTGCCAGGGTCGCCAGGGTCGGCCAGTCCACGAGCCGCGGATAGCCTGCGACACCCGTGGGATGCCAGAGGCTGAACACCAGCATCGCGGCTACCAGCGTCCACAACAGGTAGTCGTCGCGCAGCGAATAGCCCGGGGCCGTCACTGGGGAGGACGCTTGTAGATGACACCGCCCTTCATGACGAAACCGCCATGCTCCAGCACGTGAACACGGCCGCCGGCTTCAGGAGATAGGCCACCGGAGCCGCTTCCCCTTTTCCTTGGGTGACGAGCAAGAGAGCCAGGATCGTCATCATGGCGAGGATTTGGCGAGGCACAGGGGTCTCCCGCTACCGGTTGGAGCGTCACTTATATATTAGAGGGCCGACCCCCTTGGAAACAGGCGGGTTTCCCGCGTTCCAGAGCAGCCGTCTGTCGCCGGATTGATGGCGCCGGTCGCAAGAACGTCGCAATCAGGGGGTGAAATCCCTATATTTTCCGCATGAGAAAGCAATCCGGATTCACGCTCATCGAAGCCCTGGTCACCATGACCGTGGCTGTGATCCTCACGGCCATGGCGGCCCCTAGTTTCAAGCTCACCTTCCAGAATAACCGGATGATCTCTCAGTCCAATGACCTTCTGGGCGCCCTGGTTTACGCCAGGTCGGAGGCCATCGAGCTCAATCAGAACGTCACGATCTGCGCCAGCAGCGATGGCAAGACGTGCGGCACCAGCTGGGCCCAGGGCTGGATCGTCTGCCAGGACGATGACGCCACCCCGCCGGGCGTCACCGACTGCAGCGGTGCCTCTACCGTCCTGCGTGTACACGGAGCGCTCTCCGGCAACAATACACTCACCAGCACTTTCGGCGGTAGTGTGGTCTTCCAGAAGAGCGGGACCACCACAGCCACGGGTGATGGGACCTTCAGCATCTGCGATTCCCGCGGCGCCGGTTCCGGTAGCTCCTTGTGGCTGACCCTCACCGGACTGGCCCGTCTATCGACCACCCCGGGCAAGATGATCGATGGCAACGCCTTGACATGCTAACCATGAAACGACTGCATGCACCTGTATCGAGACGGAGCGCGGGTTTCTCGCTAATCGAAGTCCTGATCGCGTTGGTGATCCTGTCCGTGGGCCTGCTCGGTATTGCCGCCATGGTCAGCGTATCCATGAAGAGCAAGGACAGTTCCTATCTGCGTACCCAGGCCACCACCGACATCTACGCCATCCTCGACCGGATGCGCGCCAACCGTACCACTGCCACCGCGGCGGGCTATGACGTCACCTTCACGGGCGCCCTGGCCACCACCGTGCCGACGGATGGATGCTTGAACAGCAGTGATTCATGCAATCCGGCGCAGATCGCCGCCCTGGACGTATCCCAGTGGAAGGCGGAGCTGGCCAACCTGCCCTGCGGTGAGGGCAGCATCAGCACCCTCATCAACAACCAGATGACCCAGGTCACCGTCACCGTCCAGTGGAGCGACCAGAGAGCCAATGCCACCTCACCCACGGCGGCGCCCTGCGGCGGGACCGTC
>DATIVQ010000178.1:0-12315 GCA_035465735.1 Rudaea sp. | reverse complement strand
TTGGCGAGGAACAGCAGGCCGCACAGCGGCAAAATCTTGACGAAGGCATCCCAGCTTCCGGCGACGGCGGCGAACGCCATCGGGATCGACCAGCCGAACGCGCAACCCAGGTACACCTGCGGCAGATAGGTGTAGCGCTTCATGAACGGATACGTCACCGCGAGAAACGCGCCGATCACGGACAGCTGCACGGTCAGGCGGTTGGTCAGCAACACGAGCAGGAACGCGAGCGCGATCAGGGTGAGGAACACGCCGATCGCTTCGCGCGGTGCGACCGTGCCGGCAGCCAGCGGGCGCTCGCGCGTGCGCTTGACCTGCGGATCGAATTTGCGGTCGGCGAGATCGTTGACCACGCAGCCGGCCGAGCGCATCAGCCATACGCCGAGCGTGAATATGATCAGCAATCCGATCGAGGGAAAATCGCCGGTCGCCAGCCACAGCGCCCACCAGGTCGGCCACAACAGCAGCAGCGCGCCGACCGGCCGGTGCATGCGCGCGAGTTTGGCGTATTCGACCAGGCGCGCCCGCACGCGCGGCCAATCGATGCCGGAACGTGGCGGCGCAAGCGCTGGCCGTGGCGTGGCGCGCGCGCTTGGCGGACGTGCAAGCGCTGGACGTTGCCGGTTACGGGAATCTGCGGACATGCGCGTAGTGTAGCGACAGCGATGCTTGCGGCGTATCCTGCCGCAATCTTTTGCCGACGAGGTGCGCGATGGAGAAGCTGTTGCCGTCCCGGTTCGTGCCATTCGCGTTGTGCCTTGCCGTCTTCGCGCTGGCGGTGGCCATGCTGCTCGATGGGGCTCCGCACGGTGTGTGGCTCTGGCGCTGGCTGGGGGCGTTCAGCGGCGCGCTGTGCCTGGTCGGGGTCTTCGACATGGCGCAGCGCCGGCACACGCTGTACCGCAACTTCCCGATCACCGCGCATATCCGCACGTTCTTCGAATTCTTCCGGCCGATGCTGCGCCAGTACGTGGTCGAATCGGATACGGAGGAAGTGCCGTTCTCGCACGCGCAGCGCGCGCTCGTCTACCAGCGTGCGAAAAACGTCGAGGACAAGCGGCCGTTCGGCACCGAACAGAATCTCTATGCCACACAGTACGAATGGATCAACCACTCGCTCGCGCCTGCGAAGATCGAGGGCCACGACTTCCGTGTCCAGATCGGCGGGCCGCAGTGCAGGCAGCCATATTCGGCCAGCGTGTTCAACATCTCGGCGATGAGTTTCGGTTCGCTGTCGGCGAATGCGATCCGTGCGTTGAACGAGGGTGCGCGCCGCGGCGGCTTCTACCACGACACCGGCGAAGGCTCGCTGTCGCGCTATCACCGAGAGATGGGCGGCGACATCTGCTGGGAGATCGGCTCGGGATATTTCGGTTGCCGCAATGCGGATGGCAGCTTCAGCCTGGAAAGGTTCGTCGAAAATGCGAGCTCGCCGCAGGTGAAGATGATCGAGGTCAAGCTCTCGCAAGGCGCCAAGCCCGGCCACGGCGGCGTGCTTCCGGCAGCCAAGGTCAGTGCGGAAATCGCCGAAGCGCGCGGCGTGCCGATGGGCGTGGACTGCGTATCCCCGGCCGCGCACAGTGCGTTTTCCACGCCCGTGGGCCTGCTTGAATTCGTCGCGAAGCTGCGCGAGAAATCCGGCGGCAAGCCGGCCGGCTTCAAGCTCGCGATCGGCCACCCTTGGGAATGGTTCGGTATTGCTAAGGCCATGCACGAAACCGGCGTCCTGCCGGACTTCATCGTCGTCGATGGCGGCGAAGGCGGTACCGGCGCGGCGCCGCTGGAATTCGTCGATCACGTCGGCGCGCCACTGCGCGAGGCGCTGCTGCTCGTGCACAACACGCTCGTCGGTTTGAACTTGCGCGACAAGGTGCGCCTGGGCGCGAGCGGTAAGGTGATTACCGGCTTCGATCTGGCGCGCACGATGGCGCTGGGCGCGGACTGGTGCAACGCCGCGCGCGGCTACATGTTCGCGCTCGGCTGCATCCAGTCGCAAAGCTGCCATACCGACCGCTGCCCGACCGGCATCGCGACGCAGGATCCCTCGCGCTGGAACAAGCTCGACGTGCCGGACAAGGCCGAGCGCGTGCGCATGTTCCACGACAACACGCTCAAGGCGTTGAAAGAACTGATCGCGGCCTCCGGCCTGAGTCATCCGAACGAGATTGGCCCGGAGCACGTCATCCGGCGCGTCTCCTCGACCGAGGTGCGTTCGTTGTCGGCGCTATACCACTTCGTCAAACCGGGCGAACTGATCGGCGGATTGCCCGATCACGCGGTATTCAAGGTTTTCTGGAACGCCGCACGCACCGACAGTTTCGCGCCGCCAAAATATGTGCTGGAGCAACATCACACCAAGGCGCGCTGAGCGCAGACAAAAAAAACCCCGGGCGGCTCGCATCCGTCCCGGGGCGTAGGGAGTTCGGTTTGTATGCGATCAGGCGGAGAGACGGCTCAGCGCTTCATTGATGCGCGCAAGCTTGGTTTCCAGCGGACCGACCGCGTCAGCATCGTTCGCCGAAGCGTGGTGGCGCGCATCCTCGATCGCCATTTCCAGGCGGCTCATTTCGATCATCAGATCGTGGCGCAGGAACAGGGGATTCAGGGTCATAACGGCGGCGGTTGCGAGCATGGCACTCTCCAATCTGCGATGTGATTCACATGATGCAGAAGCCGTGCCAACCTCGAAAACACGCCATTTCTCCAGCATTCGCGCGAATCGGTGACGTTTTTTGACGCAATCTGACGGCAAACCGGGCCAATGACCTGACGCAGCATGACCGCGTTCACACTTCCCTAAGCCGGATTTGCGCTAATATGCGCCGCAAATACCTGCGGGCATGAACGATTTGCTCCGCACGGTCCGGTCACTGGCGCCCGGCATACGGTCCTCTTGGATTCCCCTGTTCCTAAGACCGCCGGGCGCCAGCCTCTTTCTGGTCAGTGTGTATAGCGAGTCCGGTCGCGCTCGGCTTCGCGCGCGGCGATACTACCCACAACCCCCAACGCCTTGCTGCGCAAGGTGTTCGCCCCCCTTAACTTAAGGGGGCTAGTAGCCGAAGAATCCGCGTCATGTCCAACAGCGCACACGACTACGATGTGATCGTCATCGGCGGCGGCCACGCCGGCACCGAAGCCGCGCTCGCATCCGCGCGCCTGGGCGCGCGCACCCTGCTGTTGACGCACAATATCGAAACGCTGGGCCAGATGAGCTGCAACCCGGCCATCGGCGGTATCGGCAAGGGTCATCTGGTCAAAGAGATCGACGCGCTGGGTGGCGCCATGGCGATAGCCGCGGACCGCGCAGGCATCCAGTGGCGCACGCTCAACGCCTCCAAGGGCCCGGCGGTGCGCGCCACGCGTTGTCAGGCCGACCGCGTCCTGTACAAGGCGGCGATCCGGCGCATGCTGGAATGCCAGTCGAATCTTTCCATCTTCCAGCAGGCGGTCGAGGATCTGACCCTCGACGGTGAACGTGTGACCGGCGCGGTGACGCAGATGGGTCTGGCCTTTTCCGCGCGCTGCGTCGTGCTGACCGCGGGCACGTTCCTCGCCGGCAAGATCCATGTCGGCCTGGAGAATTATGCGGGCGGCCGCGCCGGCGATCCGCCTTCCGTGGGTTTGGCCGCGCGCCTGCGCGAAATGCCGCTTCGCGTGGACCGGCTGAAAACCGGAACGCCGCCGCGCATCGACGGCCGCAGCATCGATTTCACCGGTCTGGCCGAGCAGCCCGGCGACGAACCCATGCCGGTATTCTCGTTCATGGGATCGGCGGCCGACCACCCGCGCCAGGTCAGTTGCTGGATCACGCACACCAGTGCGCGCACCCACGAGATCATTCACGGCGCGCTCGACCGCTCGCCGCTGTACACCGGCAGGATCGAGGGGGTCGGTCCGCGCTATTGCCCATCGATCGAGGACAAGGTCGTGCGCTTCGCCGAGAAGGCGTCGCACCAGATCTTCATCGAGCCGGAAGGACTGGAAACCACCGAAATCTACCCGAACGGCATCTCCACTTCGCTACCATTCGACGTGCAGGTGGAACTCGTGCGCAGCATCCGCGGCTTCGAAAACGCGCATATCACGCGCCCCGGCTACGCCATCGAATACGATTATTTCGATCCGCGCGGACTACAGGCCTCGCTGGAAACCAAGGCCATCGCCGGCCTGTATTTCGCCGGCCAGATCAATGGCACGACCGGATACGAAGAGGCCGCCGCGCAAGGCATCATCGCCGGCATCAATGCCGCGCGCGCCGCACGTGACATGACGCCGTGGACGCCGCGCCGCGACGAAGCCTACATCGGCGTGCTGATCGACGACCTGATCACGAACGGCACCACCGAGCCTTATCGGATGTTCACCTCACGCGCGGAATACCGCCTGCACCTGCGCGAGGACAACGCCGATCTTCGCTTGACCGACACGGGATTCGAGCTGGGCAGCGTGTCTGCCGTCCGCCACGCCGCGTTTTGCCGCAAGCGCGACGCGATCGCGCGCGAAACCGAGCGTCTGCGCGGCATCTGGGCCGCGCCGGGCAATGCCTTGGGGCGCGAGATCGAAACGACATTGAGCGTGCCGCTGTCGCGCGAAACGAATGCGCTGGATCTATTGCGCAGGCCCGAACTGGATTACGACAAGCTCATGCAGGTGCCGGCGCTCGGTCCCGCGGTCCAGGAGCTTCAAGTCGCCGAGCAGGTACAGATCGCGGCCAAGTATTCCGGCTACCTGAATCGACAGAACACCGAAATCGAACGCCAGCGCCGCCACGAGGAAACCCTAATCCCCGCGGCATTCGATTACGCTGCGGTGCGTGGCTTGTCCGCGGAAGTGGTGCAGAAGCTCGCGCGCTCCCGGCCGCAGACCATCGGCCAGGCGCAGCGCATATCCGGCGTCACGCCGGCGGCGATCTCACTTCTACTGGTGCATTTGCGCCGCCGTGCCGCCTGAGCGGCGGCACGATCGCCTACTTGGGCTTCGGCACCTTGGCCTGCGCTTGCGCCAGCGCCTGCACCGCATGCTGGTATAGGGCGTTGGCCTCTTCCGGGGTGGCCGGGCTGGCCTGGCCTCCGGCCATCTTGTCTTTCAGGACCAGCGCGCCGCTGTCGTCCCAACCCGCCTTGATCACGGCGGATGGCCGCGCGCCCTCGCCGCTGGATTCTTCCTTCACCACGACCCAGGGCTTGTCGTTTTGGTAGGCCATTTTCAGGGTCACGCGCCCGGTTTCGTTGGCCTTGTCGTCGTACATGTCGGTGATTTCGCGGACGACCTTGACCTTGCCGTTGCTGTAGAAGGCGTCCCAGGCGGTCGAGGTATTCGGGGTCTGGCCGCCGCCGCTGACCGACTTGAGCGAGCCGATTTCGCTGAAGGCCTTCTTGTATGCCTCGTACATCTTCTCGGCCGGGGTTGGCTCCGGCGCCAGGATGATCTGCACCACGGACGGGGATTTCTTGGTCAGGACCGGGTATTGCAGTACAGGCAGGAAGCGCCGATCGCCATCGATCAGCTTGGCGTCCACCGCATAGGTGCGCAGCGGATCGACCACCTTGGGATCGATCGGCATGTTGAAGCTGATCGGCGGATGGTTGGCATGCTCGATGGTGATTTGCGCCAGTGGCGTGTCGGGCTGCGAGACGTCCACCACCTTCAATTCGGCTCGGGCGTTGTCACCCAGCGCACGCGGTTCGCGCAGCATGATGGTGCCGCTGACGCTGTTCGCCATCTGCGGTGCGGCCGGAGCGGCCTGTTGCGGTTGGGAATTGCAGCCGGCAAGCAGGCCAAGCGCCAGAAAGGCGGGAAAAACAGGGATACGCATGGGCAGTCTCCGGAAAGCGGCGCGTGAGAAACCTCGATGCCGCGGTTATGCAATCAGACAAGGATCAGGTGCCGCCGCCGGGGCAGGCCAGCACTTCCAACGAGCTTGATATTCTAGTGTGCGGCGGCCTCGATTGAAAACCAGACCATAGTCACGGTCCGCCTGGGTGTTTTGGCGGCAGCAGCCTGCGTGGATCCGCCCGGAGAACCGCCAAACGTAAAGAAATTGACAGGCGAGTTAACAATTTGTTACGTTCGCAAGGCTTGCTAGCGCCTGCGACTGGGGGCGAGCTTGCGCGCGTGGGGATTCTTGCCTGTTTTGTTGGCCAAAGATATCGCTGCACGCTCGGATTGTGCGCAGTGACCGCTGCCATGATCGGCCTAGAAGTCCGACTGAAATCTTGGAGTTAACCATGAAAAGAAAGCTGCTTGTATCCTCGATCCTGATGGGGCTGACCGTGGCGGCGATGCCGCTGGCTTCGGTGCATGCGCAAAACGCTGGCGACCAGGCCGGGCAGACGCAACAGACCGACAAGGACAAGAAGAAAACCGAGAAACTGGAAACCATCACGGTTACCGGTTCGCTGATTCCCAAGTCGCAGATCGAGACGGCGACGCCGGTAATCACCATCAGCGGCGAAGACATGAAGCGCGAAGGCTTCCGCAACGTCTACGACGCGCTGAAGTCGCTGCCGGTCGCCACCGGCGCGGTGCAGGACTCGCAGTTCTCGCAGGGTTTCACCCCTGGTGCGAACACGATCAGCCTCCTCGGCCTTGATCCAAGCTTCACCCTGGTGCTGATGAACGGCAAGCCGCTGGCGGACTACCCGTTTCTTTACAACAGCAACAGCAACTTCGTGGATCTGAACACGATCCCGAATTTCATGGTTGATCACATCGACATCGTTCCGGGCAACCAGTCCTCGATTTACGGTTCGGCCGCAATCGCGGGTGTCGTCAACATCATCACCAAGCAGAAGATCGACGGCGTCGTGCTCGATTACCGCGCCGGCGGCTACTCCGATGGTGGCGGTGCACAAGAGCGCCTGCAGTTGGGCGGCGGACACAGCTGGGGCAATCTGGACGTGATGTTCGGCATCGAACTGAACAACCAGAATCCGGTGTACTTCCGCCAGCGTGATTTCGCCAACAGCGCCGCGGACAATCCCACGCTGAATGGTGCTGCGCCGATCGCGCAGCGCGACCGAGTGCTCCTCGATGCCTTTACCGGGAAATACATCGCCCCGGATCCGTCCCTGTGTTCGGCGATCAGCAATCTGTACAACGGTACGGAGAAGTACAGTTACCGCCCGGGCGCCGGCTATTACTGCGGCACGACCGAAGGCGTCGGTTACGGCACCATGCTCAACGAAAACAAGTCGGGCAGCGCCTACCTCAACCTGAAATACCAGTTGAGCGACAACACCCAGCTGTATGCCGACACCTTGTTCAACACGACCAAGGTCAAGTACCACACCGGCGGCAATTACTCGGAGTTCTGGTCCAACTCCAACTATTTGTATGACCTGGATTCCCAGCACCTGATCTACATCGCGCAGCATATCTTTGCTCCGGAGGAAGTCGGCGGGTTGAACGATGGCGAATACATCGGACACAGCTACGTGGCCAATTTCGGCGTTCGCGGCACGTTCGGCAGTTCCAACTGGAATTACGACGCCTCGTACCATCGCTCGCAGAACAATACCGATTCCAAGAGTCGGCGCGGGCTCGTGGCGGCGGAAAATGCTTTCTTCCTGGGTCCGCAGGACGGAACCGATCCGTATGGCTACGGCTATCCGGCCTACCATCTCACCCAAAACGGGCATTTCTGGGGTGCGTTCACGCCGGCTCAGTACCTGGCCATGTCGGATGTGATCCGCAGCAACTCCGAGACCTACACGCAGGTCGGCAATCTCACGGTCACCAATACCGACCTGTTCGAGCTGCCTGCTGGTTCGGTCGGTTTCGCCGGCGTTGCCGAGATCGGCAACGAGTCCTGGAACAACCCGGTCGATCCGCGCGTGCTGGCCGGCGATTTCTTCGGTATCGGCGGCACCAGCGGTGGCGGCAAGCGTGACCGCCAAGCGCTGGCGGCTGAGTTCAACGTGCCGATTTTCAGCATGCTCACCGCCGATGCGTCGGTGCGTTACGACAATTACAAGCCGGATGGCGGCAGCAGCGACAACAAGGTCACCTACAAGGTGGGACTGGAGTTCCGTCCGCTCGACACACTGCTGTTCCGTACCAACTACGCCACCGCGTTCCGTGCGCCGGACATGGGTTACGTGTTCTCGACCGGCAGCAAGTTCTTCAATTCCTATGAGGACGTCTACAACTGCCGGCTGGCGCAGGGCGATAACTACACGAACTGCAATCCGCCGTACAACTCGGTGCAGGTCACCGGTTTCCAGAATGGTAACAAGGACCTGAAGTACATTACGGCCAAGTCATTCGGCGCGGGTGCGGTGTGGTCGCCGACCAGCAAGTTCAACATCAAGGCCGATTACTACCGGGTCAAGATCAACAACGAGGTGTCGAGCTACGATCCGACGACGATCCTGAATAAGGAAGCCGACTGCCGCTTGGGCCACACCCGCGGCGGTACGCCGGTCGACGGCAGCTCGCCAGCCTGCCAGCAGTTCATTTCGCAGGTGGGCCGTAATCCGCTCGACGCGCCGTTGAATCCGGGCTTCCTGAACACGATCACCACCTATCCGATCAACATCGCCGACGAGACAGTTTCGGGCATCACGGCGAGCGCCGAGTACAAGGTCGACGCGGGTCGCTTCGGCGACTTCACCTTCGACGCGGACTACAACACGACGCTCAAGCACGTGTACAAGCAGTTCCCGGACGATCCGGAAACCGATCTGCTGCGCCTGCAGTCCTACGGTAATCTTTTCAAGGACATCGGTTCGGGTCAGGTCACGTGGGACATTGGTCCGTGGACGACTACGTTGAAAGGCATCCGCTACGGCAAGACGTGGAGCTACGATGCCAGCCGCCTAGTCGGTCCGTGGATCACGTACAACGCGACCGTCCAGTACAACTTCAACGACGACGCGGCGATGACCCTGATCGCGAACAACGTCTTCAATGCGCGTCCGCCGAAGGATCCGACCTTTGCGGCATTCCCGTATTACGACATCTTCAGCTACAACGGCCTGGGCCGTCTGGTCATGGTCGAGTTCAACATGCACTTTGGCGCTGGCAAGTCGGAATAATCACTTTCCGGCGATCGTCACCGAAAGGGCTGGCCGCAAGGCCAGCCCTTTTTTTCAAAGTGTTCGCGGAGAAGCTGCGACGCCCTCATTCAGCCGGCGAGTTCGCCAAGCCGTTCGCGCAATGGGGCCAGTTGCGGCGCGTAGCGTTGCCATTCGTGCATGGCGCGATCGTGCAGTGGCTCGCGCACCTGCACGGCGCTCAATGTCGCCACGGCACTGCGGTTGCCGGAAAGCTGCAGGCATTCCGGAGCAAACGGCAGGCCGCAAAAATCCATGACGCGGCGGGCAAGCGTTTGCGTGTCCGTGACGAGTTGCGCGTAGTCGACGTCGAGAATCCGCGCCGGCATCACCCGATGCCAGTGCGCGAGCGTGCGCCGGTAATCCCGGTAATGCGCGGCGAGCCGCTCGAACGCGTAGCTGTAGGCATATCCCGGGCCGAAATAGGCGCGGAAATTCGAATAGCACACGTCCATGGCCGGACGCACCATATGCAGGAATCGCGCCTGCGGCAGTGCGCGCGCGATGAAACCGGCCTGTATCCAGTTGACCGGCAGCTTGTCCACGAAATACGGCTTGCCGTTCGCGCGCCAGCGCGTCTGCGCGAGATAGCGCCGCCCCAACGCGGCGTAGTCTAAACCCTCTGCGCGGTCGAGGATGGCGGTATCGAACGGCTGGTTCGTGAAATGATCCGCGGACCAGCGCAAGGCGCGTGCAAAATCACCGAGCTCGCCGGCCGATTGGACCTGCGGATGCGCACCGAGCAGACGGTCGAGCAGCGTGGTGCCCGAGCGCGGCATGCCGATGATGAAGATGGGGGTCGCTGCGCCATCCGCATCTGCGCCGCCGTTTGCCACGAAATCCGCATCGACCAGATCGAGCAGGCGCTCGATGCGCGAGGATTCAACGGCCGCGTCGTAAGGATTGCGAGACGCCATGATGCGAGCGCCGCGCGCCAGCGCATCCCATGCCTGCGCAAATTCGCCGAGGTCGTCCAGTTCCTTGTACAAGGCGTACTCGAACGCCGCGAGGTTTTCGCTGCCGGGCGCCGCGCTGGCGATGCGCGCGCGCAAATCGGCCACATGATTGTGTGCCGCGGTCTGCTTGCGCAGACGCGCGCGCGTGACCGCTGCGCGACCGTACTGCGTGCCCATCGCCAAACAGGCATCCAGTTCGCGTTCGGCCTCGTCCAGGCGCCCGTTGAACATCAATTGCACGCCGCGGATGAAGCGGAAGTCCGCATTGTCGTGGCCGAGCACACGGGCGCGATCGAGTAACGCCATCGCAGCTTCGTGCTCGCCGAGCATTTGGCGCACGCCGGCCAGCTGGACGAGCGCGGCGCCCGACGTGCAGCGGGCGATGGCAGGGTGTTCGAGGCAGGCGCGGGCCGCGATGAGTTCGCCGACCTGCAGCAATGCGTTGACGGTGCGGCAAATCGTATCGATGTCGTCGCTTAGGTGCCGGGCCCCGAGCAGCGTGTGCCGCGCGCATTCGCGGTAGCGGTCCTGAACGTAGAGGAGCGACGCCAGCATCAGGTGGGCGGCACTGTCTTCCGGATCCTTTTGCAGCAGGGCCTCGAGTGCGGCAGCGGCCGCCTCTTTCTGGCCGGCCGCTTGATAGCGACGTATCCGCGCCCATTGGCGCTCGGTGCTCATTCGTTCAGCAGTGAGATGTCGGCAACCTGCAGGAACAGCCGGCGCAGGCCGGCGAGCAGGGCGATGCGGTTGCGGCGCTTGGCGGCGTCCTCGGCCATCACCATGACCTGGTCGAAAAACGCATCGACAGGCGTACGCAACGCGGCGAGTACGCGCAGCATGTCGACGTAGCGATTGGCCTTCGCCAACGGCGCGATCGCGGCGTTGGCACTCTCGATATGCGCGTGCAGTTCGCGCTCGGCGCCGGCGTCGATCAAGGCGGGATCGACGCGTCCGGAGGCATCGTCTGCGGCCTGCTTGAGGATGTTGCCGATGCGCTTGTTTGCCGCGGCCAGCGCGGCGGCCTCGGGAAGCTTCGCGAATTCGGCCACCGCGCGCAGGCGGCGATCGAAGTCCGGCAGGCTCTCCGGCTCGACCGCACGCACGGCGTCGAACTGCTGCGCAGCGAATCCCTGCTCGGCATAGTAGCCGCGCAGGCGCTCGAAAACGAACTCGCGCAGCGCGTCGGTCAGTGCCTGCTTGGCGTCGGCGAGCGCCGGCTTGGCGTCCTTGGCTGGCGTGATGTCGGGAAGCAATTCCACGGCCTCGCGCAGCAGCGCTTCCAGGTCCAGTTCAATGCCACCCTCGATCAGCGTCCGGGCCAATCCAAGCGCGGCGCGGCGCAACGCAAATGGATCCTTGCTGCCGGTGGGCTTGCCGCCGACGGCGAAGATGCCGGCCAGCGTGTCCAGTCGCTCGGCGATGGCGAGGACCTGGGCGATCTTGCCCTGCGCGATCGCGTCGCCGGCAAAGCGTGGCCGATAGAACTCGTCCAGTGCCTGCGCGACCTCGGGTTTTTCACCGCCGGCTGCTGCGTAGTAACGTCCCATAACGCCCTGCAGCTCGGGGAATTCGCCGACCATCCGCGTCATCAGGTCGCATTTGCTCAAACTTGCCGCGCGCGTGGCAAGTGCCGCATCGATGCCGCTGCGGTTTGCGATGACGCGGGACAGTTCCGCCACGCGCACGCACTTGTCCCAGACGCTGCCGAGTTGCTGCTGGTACGTCACCGACTTCAACGCGTCTTGGTACGCGGCGAGCGGTGATTTCAGGTCTTCGTCGTAGAAGAATTTCGCGTCGGCGAAGCGCGGGCGGATCACGCGCTCGTAACCCTTGCGGATTTCGGCCGGCTCCTTCGATTCGATATTGGCGATGCCGATGAAATGCTCGGTGAGCTTGTCCGGCGTACTGAACACCGGAACGAATTTCTGGTTCGCTTCCATCGTCGTGATCAGCGCTTCCTGCGGTATGCGCAGGTAATCGCGCTCGAACGCGCAGGCAACTGCGACGGGCCATTCGGTCAAGTTGGTAATTTCGTCATGCAACCACGGTTGCAGCAATGGCGTTGCACCTATTTGCCTGCCGACATTTTCAATTTCCGAGTGCACGCGTGCTTTTCGCTCGTCCGGGTCGACGACGACCTTGGCCGCGCGCAACGCATCGACGTACGCATTCGCATCGGCGATGGCAACCGCCTGCGGATGCATGAAACGATGCCCGCGCGATTCGCGTCCGGACTTGATACCGAAGATTTCCGCATCGATTACGTCGCTGCCATGCAGGATCACAAGCCAGTGCACGGGCCG
>DATIVQ010000177.1:0-9966 GCA_035465735.1 Rudaea sp. | reverse complement strand
CTCGCGCGCGAGGCGACGCTGTCTTCGGGTTTGGCGCCGACCACGCCGGGCTTCACCACAGCGCGCGCCTGCGGCACCTCGCTCGACAACGCCATCGTCATCGCCAACAAGATCGCGGCCGGGCAGATCGACGCCGGCATTGCCGGTGGCGCGGACACCACCAGCGACGTGCCGATCGTGTACAGCCGCGCCCTGCAGCAGCGCCTGTTGCGCGTCAATCGCGCCCGCGGCGGCTGGGAAAAATTCAAGACCGCCATCAGCGGATTTTCGCTTTCCGAACTTAAACCAAATTTCCCCGGCGTGATGGAGCCGCGCACCGGTCTGTCGATGGGCGACCACTGCGAGCTGATGGCGAAGGAATGGAAGATCTCGCGCCAGGACCAGGACGCGCTCGCCCTGTCCAGCCACCACAAGGCTGCGGCGGCCTACACGCGCGGATTCTTCAACGATCTGGTCGTGCCGTTCCGCGGCGTGGAACGCGACAACATCCTGCGCCCGGACACGACGCTTGAAAAGCTCGCCACGCTCAAGCCCGCGTTCGACAAGACCTCGGGGCAGGGCACGTTGACGGCAGGCAATTCCACGGCGCTGTCGGACGGCGCCTCCGCCGCACTGCTGGCGAGTGATGGGTGGGCGGCGGAACGCGGACTCAAGCCGTTGGCCTACCTGACCCACGCCAAGGTCGCGGCGGTGGATTTCGTGCACGGCGAGGGCCTTTTGATGGCGCCGACCATCGCCGTGTCGCGCATGCTCGAAGCCACCGGTTTGACCCTGCAGGATTTCGATTACTACGAAATCCACGAGGCCTTCGCCGCGCAGGTGCTGTGCACGCTGCGCGCGTGGGAAAGCGCGGACTACTGCAAGAACCGGCTTGGCCGTGACACGCCGCTCGGCTCCATTGATCCGGCGAAATTGAACGTCAACGGATCGAGCCTCGCGCTCGGCCATCCGTTCGCGGCGACCGGCACGCGCCTGCTCGCGACCATGGCGAAATTGCTCGCGGAAAAGGGCGCGGGCCGTGGCCTGATCTCGATCTGCACCGCCGGCGGCATGGGCGTGACCGCGATCGTGGAGCGGCCGTAGGGTGGGAGCGTGAAAAAGCTGCGGGAAGCCATAGCGCGCTGGCCGTGGACGCTCTTTGCCGCGTTGACGGCACTCGCCCTCAGTGTCCTGCGTGCACTGTATCTCGAGCACGTGGCGAGCGCCTACACGTCGTGCCACGGCTGCTTCCTGATTCCCGCCCTCGGACACGATGCGTGGCTGCTTTGCGCGATGACCGCCGTGCTCGCGATTGTCGCGACGTCGCCGTTGGGCTGGATCGCGTTGATCGGCAGGGTGTTTGTCGCGGTGGGGATAGTGGCGCAGGCGACCGACCTGGTCCTGCTGCGCTTGTTCAACCAGCGCCTGTATATCGCCGACCTGCTGCGGTTTTCCGCCGATGCGACGTCCGCGTGGAGTGTCGCGCGCGCGCAGTTTTTTTCCGCCAATGGAATCGGCTACGCCATGGGCGCAGCGCTCGTGCTGGTGGTGTTGGCCGGCCTGAACGCCAGGGGCAATCGTTCGCCACGGCAGGCAAGGATCCTGCTCGCGATGGCGGCACTTTACGCCGTACTCGGGTTTGCCGCGTCGTGGATGCCCCTGCGCTACGTCCATGCGGAATACGTTGAGAACGTCGTCGAGGTGAATTTGCCGCAGGGCCGCGCCCGCGAATTCTCCGCGCAGCATGTGCAGGATTTCCTGCGCACGGACAAGACCGTGCCGCGGACGTGCGATGCGGGTACGCGCAGCGGCCGCAACATCGTCATCGTGGTCACCGAGTCGCTATCCGCTTACCAGAGCGCATTGCTCGGCGGTCCGCACGACTGGCTGCCACGGCTGGACGCGCTGGCGCGCGCCAATCATTACTTCACCCACTTCTACGCCAACGGGTTCACTACCGATGGTGGCGAAATCGCGGTCATCACCGGCCGTCCGCCATTGATCCCGCCGGGCCGCGGCTGGTATTCGCTGAGCGCGTTCGGCGCGGCAGAGGATACGCTGCCGGGCATCGCCCACCGCGCCGGTTACGAGGCGGCGCATTTCACGACCGAGAGCCTGGCTTTCCTCGACACCGGCGCATGGCTGCGCGAATTGCGTTTCGACACGGTGGACGGCAGCGAGGATGCGTTCTACGCGGGCATGCAGCGCTGGCAGTTCGGCGCGGCCGAGGATGCGGCCTTGTTTGGCCGCTTCGAGCAATGGCTGGATCATCGCCACGATCCGCGCCCGTTCGTTGCGGTCCTGCTCACGGTGAGCAGCCATCCGCCCTTCGTCGATCCGCGCACCGACAAGATCGACCCGAAGGGCACGTTCGGCTACGTCGACGATCAGCTCGTCGACTTCCACGATGCCCTGGCGCGCCGCGGTTTCTTCGACAACGGCATCCTGTTCATCACCGGCGACCACCACAGCATGACGCCGATCGATCCGCGCGAATACGCGAAATTCGGCGAACGCTCCTTCGCGCGCATCCCGCTCATCGTCGTCGGCAAGGTCGACATGCCGAAGGTCGTCGACGCGCCTTTCCAGCAATCCGATTTCCCCGCCTCGCTGGCGCACATCCTCGGCGTGGAATACTGCCGGACGCCGTTCAACGGGATCTTTCTCGATCCGCAACCGCAGCCGGCGCGCTACGTGGTGCAGGCGCGCGGCGACGACCGCAATCGCGTGGACGTGTACTACGACGAGCGCGTCGCCAGTTACATGGAAGACGGCGATGCGAGCGGCTGGCAGGGCGCGCCGCCGCCGCAAGCGGACATGGTGGCGGCGTGGATCAACGCGCAGCGCTTGCGCAACGAGAGCTCCGCGGGCGCCGGTCCGTGAGCGGCGGAATCAGCTGAACTTGAACCGCGGTGTCCAGTTGCCGCTCGGCGCGTAGGACTGGCGCCGGCCGCGCATGCGCGCCTGCAATTCGGCACGGCGATCTTCCAGCCATTCCTCGCGACCAAGCTTGGCCGCGTCGGTGCCGCGCGCGGCGGCTTCCTGGCTGCGGTAATCGCAGAAATCGCTATACGCCTCGATCTCGGGCGTGAGTACGCCCTGCACGACTTCGATCATGATCGCGTCGTCGAGGAAGCCGAGCACCGGCACGTTGTCCGGGATGAGGTCTTCCGGATCGGAAAAATAGGTCAGCGCGGAAACCACGCGGCTCTTGTCCTCGGGCGAAAGGCCCCAGCCTTCGTCGGCGGCCATGGCGACGAGATTTTCCACGCAGGCCAGGCGCGAACGCACGAATTCCGGCATCTGCTGCGCCTGCGAGCCGGCAAAGGTCTTCGCCGCCTCGTCCAGGATCTGCTGCGCGCTCTTGCCCGCCGCACGCTGCTCGGCGCGCTTCATCGCGTCCATGAAAAACGGCAGGTCCTGGTCGGTGATCTCGATGGAAAACTCAAGGGCCATGGCGGCGTCCTGGAAAATGGGTGACGGAACGCGCAGCCTAGCCAGCCGGCGGGGGCGCGTCAATCCGGTTCGGGCAAGCTTCGGCATGCGGATGTGCCGACGAATCGGCGGACGATCAGCCGATTCGACAAGAGTCACGCGGTTTTGCCGCGGCCGCTGGGTCGGAAACCGTGGCAGGACGCCCGGCTTTCCGACAATCAAAGTATCGACTGCAACCCGGCGCCAAAAGCCGTCACAATGCGGGTGTAGATGGTCTTGAGCGGAAGGTCGACCTCGGGGAAATCGCCCACGTCCGCGTAGCAGTCGTAGAAGCCCGGCGCTCCCGGCGGCAGCGGCTTGCAGCCGGGCTTCAGCTCGAAGCTGGATGCGTAACGATAGGGCCACAGGTCGAACAGCGGCAGGCGTGCCGAGAAATCGCCGATCGCGCGATTCAGGCGACTGAGCCAGTTCGTGCCCTGGCGGCGCGCGATCGTCCAGGCGTCTCCGGGCGCGCAGTCGCGCAGGATCGAGTCACGCAACGCCTGCGCGAACGCAAGGTCGTGGACGATGAATCCCGATTCGGTGTTGTAGTGGTCCGAGCGAGGATCGAAATTGTGCGAGCCGATCAGTGCGATCGTTCCGTCGATGACGATGGATTTGGCATGCAGGCCCACGCGCACGCCGCGTTTGTGCAACGGCGCACGACCGTATTTCTGATAGCTCTGCGAACCATCGACGCCGGCGCCGAGCGACGCATAGTCGGCGATCAGTTCCGCGGCTTCCGCCGGAAACGGCTTGAATTCGTGGATCTCGAAGCCGAGCTTGAGAAAGCGTTTCTTGTGCTTGTACGACAACGCGTAGACGTAGAACGCATCAGTCGCGGCGAGTGAATTCGTCGACACGATGATGCGCAGTGCCGGTTTGGCGCGATGCTGTTCGGCGAACACGCGCTGCGCGGTGCGGCTGAGCACCAGGTACGGCGTCTGCATGACGATTTCGGATTGCGCGTTCTGGAACAACTCGAGGATGTGCCGGCTCAGCTCGTCGTCGCGTGGCTGGTCGGGTTCGTCAAACTTGTCCGGCGCATCCGAAAAGTATTCGACTTCGCCCACCCGCATCGCTTTGTCCGCGAAGTGCGCGCGGATGTAGGCACCGTCGTTCGCTGCGCGCGACAACGCTTCCACCCGTGCGGCATGGCGATACGCGTGCAGCGGGTAATGCGGCGCGTTCAGGCCGTCGTCGAGGATGCGCGAGGACACGTCGCGCAGGCGCGACAGCGGCACGCTGCGGCGATCTCGCCAGAAGCGCTCGAACGAGGCCGCCATCTGCGCGGCGGCAGGTCCGGCAACGAGCGCGTCGCGGTCGCGGTAGTCGAAGGCGTCGTCCCAGTCGAAATAGCGGTCTTCGTAATTGCGTCCTCCGGCGATGCCGATGCGGTCGTCGACGAGGAACAGCTTGTTGTGCATGCGTTGGTTGAACGAGAAGAAGCAGCACACGATGCCGGCAGCGAAGTCCAGCGGCGGCGTGCGTGCCTTGTGGAAGGTCGGGTTGTACACGCGCAGCTCGAAGTTCACGTGCGCGCGCGCAAGTTGCGCAAGCAGCTCGACGTCGTCGAGCGAAAACAATTGATCGACGATCACGCGCACCTTGACGCCGCGCCGCGCCGCCTTGACCAGTTCGTCGAGGACCAGGTAGCCGGCGTCGTCCTGCGCAAAGATGAAGGTCTGGATGTCGATGCTGCGGCGCGCGGCGCGGATCAAGTGCACGCGCAGCAGCAGCGCATCGGCGCCGTTGTCGAGCAAGTTGGCGTAATGTACCGGCGCGCCGGGCCGCGATTCGCGCAACGCCGCGTCGGCCAGGTCCTGGTACGGCGAGGCAATCGCGCAAGCGTCGGCCGCGGTGCAGGTGAGAGCGTGATCCTGCGCAGCGGCGGCGGTCGCCGCCGCGCGACGCGCATGGATCGGATCGAGGGCACAGCCGCCGAGCATGAACGCGACTTGGGCGAGGACGATGAGTGCCTGCGCGCGCCTCATGCTGGCGGGCTCGGCTGCGGCAGTACGAAAATTCGCAGGCGCAGGGTGACCTTGTCGGCAAGCGTGCCGCGTTGCGAATGCATGCCGAAAACGCTGCGTTCGATGCTGCCTTCGGCCTTCACGGCGCAGGCGCCAGCCAGCGGCTGGGTACAATCCGAAGGCAGGACGGAGAAGCGCATCGGAGCGGACACGCCGCGCAGGGTCAGCAGCCCTTCCAGCGCACCGCCGTTGCGCAGGCGCACGAGCGGGAAATCGTCGGAAACGAAGTGGATTTGCGGGTACTGCGCGGCGTCGAAGAACTCCTTCGACTTGGCCCATCGTTCGTAGCGCGCGCTGCGCATGCGCAGGTCGTCGGTGCGGATGCGCGCGTCGACCCGCGCGGTGCCACGGAAATGGTCGACGTCCACCTCGCCGAGCACAGCGCCGAAATCCCCACTCAAGCCGAACAGCCACAACACCTTGACCGTGAATCCGGCCTGTGAACGTGCGGCGTCGAGCTGCAGGATTTCGTGGCGCGGTACCTGTGCGTGTGCGCCCAGGCTTGCCATGCCCAGATACAGCAAGAGCGGCCGTATCCAGATCAGTCGCATCGGCGGCAACCGGTTACGGCGACCAGAATGCCTCGAGCCGTCCACTACCGGGTTCGGCCTCGCCATCGACGTCGAACCAGGCGATCCCGCCCGGCGGCATGCCACGGAAATCGCCGGATTGTCCGGTTGCGAGCAGGGCGACGAAGGTTTCGAAACCGGGATTGTGGCCGACCAGGAGCAGGCGTGGCGCATCGGCGTGCTCGTCGATCAATGCGTCGAGTTCGCCGGCGGTGGCTTCGTAGATGCGCGGCTCGATCTTCGCGCCGACCTCGCCGAGCGCATGTTCCAGCGTTTGCCGCGCCCGTGCGGCGGGCGAGCACAACACGCGTGCCGGCAACACGCCTTGTTCGCGCAGCCAGTGTCCGGCGGCGCGTGCCTCGGCGACGCCGCGCAGGCTCAGGTTGCGATCGGCGTCGTCGCGCCCGGGCGCTGCATTCTCCGCGTGCGCGTGGCGCAGCAGTACGATTTCGCGTTTCATCGTCGCTCAGCCCTGTTTTTTCACCCAGCGCAGCAGCTTGCCCCAATCCTCCTGATGGCTACGGATCAGCTCGGAGGCGTAGTCGAAAATGCTCTTGCCGAGCCCGGCAACCATCACGTAGCCCTGCGTGTCGCGCAGTTGCGCGAGCAGCGGAAATGGCAGGTTCTTGATTTCATCGACCGCGTCCTGCGAGGCCGTGGTCCAGGGTTTGAGGCGGTTGCCGACCAGTCCCACGGCCAGCGAGCCGCGCTTGACCCGGCCCAGGCGCGAGACCTCCTCCAGAAAATGCTCGCTCGCTTCCAGGTCGATGCGCGAGGGCAGCAGCGGGATCAGCAACGCATCGGCATCGTGCGCAAGTTCGGCGAGTTCGCCGCTGCGGATGCCGGCGGGGCCGTCGATGACGACGACTTGCGCGTCCTGCGGAATCTTCTCGCGCCAGTCCGCGCGCAGCCCGGACAGCGCCAGCACCGGTGCCGGCAGGCCGGCGCGCTTTTCCGCCCAGTGCATGCTCGAGCCCTGGCGGTCGGCGTCCACCAGCACGGTGTTCCTGCCGTCCTGCGCGAAATGCGCGGCGAGGTTGGTCGCGATCGTGGTCTTGCCGCAACCGCCCTTGGAACTGGCCACCAGAATCTTGCGCATGCGCGTGTCTCCGGATCACCAAAGTCCGCCAAGCGTACAACGGGAATGTGGTCTTGCGAAACCCGCTCAGGGTTGGATCGGGGCATTCGATGCGGACGCTTGCCAGTCCGGGGGCGGTTCCAGCGCCACGCCCTGGCTGCGCAGCACGGCGTCGACCGCATCGATTTCACGGCCACTGGCGCGCAGGGCCTGCGTGTACAGGCCGGTCACGCGGCTGTCGTTGGCGAGGCGGCCGCCCAGTTCGCCGATGCGCTGCGTGCGCCAGGCCAGGGTGCGCGCCTGCGCGGCGGCGGCATCGTGCGTGGTGCCGGACGGCACGAGCCGCATCGACAGCTGCACGCCGGCGTTGCGTGCCGACAGGCTGCCGCTGTCGGCCAGCTTCTGCGCCATGGCGATGCAGTCTTCAGCGAGTCCGGCATCGGTCGCGGTGTCCTTGCAGGCCGCGTTCAACACATCCAGATACGGATGCGGCAGGGAGATGGCGACGCCGGCGGCGTAGGTCAGCTTGAATCCGGAAGGACTCACGCCGGGCTGGTTGCTCGCGCGCAGGATGGCTTCCTCGACCGGAAGGATCCCGGCGGCCTGGTACAGCACCGACGTCAGCGCACCGAAGTAGTCGTCGAAATGCGCGGCTTGCGCGGCGCTCGTCAACGCGGCGCGAGCGGTCGCGGCATCGCCGGACTTCTGTGCGCGCTGCAGGGCCCAGAGCCAGACCGCGGCGTTGGATGGATCGGCCTTTTCCAGTTGCGCCAGGGTTTCCTCGTTCGGGCAGGCCTTCGCCTTGGCGCGGCAGTCGAATGCCGCTGAGACCCACCATACGAGCGCATCCGCATCATCGGCCTTTTGCGCGCGCGCGAGCAGGGCCGGGGTCTTGAGCACGGCGGGGCGCGCAGGATCGTCCGCGTCGACCTGCGCCATCAGTGCGGCGGCTAGCAGCGCATGCGCGTCCGCGCGCAGGGCGAGCAGGTTGATCTCGTCGTGATGGAACTGCGCCAGCACCTGCGCGGGCGGCATTACCGGACTGGGCGGAGCATTTCCGGTATCCGGCATCAAGGGCTGCGCGAATGCCGGCGCGGCGCAAAGGGCGAGGGCAAAAAGCATGCTACGCGGCATGGCGGCGAATCCTTGCGAAACGAGGCACGCAGTGTAGCTTCTACGCCTAAGCGCGGGCTTAATAGCCAGCGGCCTGCCCATCCTTGCGACCTTCCGATGCGCCGATGTAGACGCGATTCTTCGCATCCCATTCTATCGCCTGATAGCCGCCATAGGGGCCATTGGCGAAGCGCACGTCGTGGCCCATCTGCATCAGCCCGCGCACGGTCGAATAGGAGAATCCCGATTCCAGGTCCACCCAGCCGCCATCGGTCATTTCCGTTTCCTGGCCCTCGGGCGAAGTCGACCCTTCGTGCTGGATGCGCGCCGCATCGCCGGCTTCCTGCAGGTTCATGTGCCAGTCGATCAGGTTCTGCACGATCTGCACGTGGCCTTGCGGCTGCATGTCGCCGCCCATCACGCCGAAGCTGATCCACGGCTTGCCGTCGCGCGTGATGAAACTCGGGATGATGGTATGGAAAGGGCGCTTGCCCGGCGCGTAGGTATTCGCGTAGCCATCCTTGAGCACAAAGAGTTCTCCGCGATCCTGCAGGACAAAGCCGAGTCCCGGCGGCGTCATGCCCGAGCCCATGCCGCGGTAGTTCGACTGGATCAGCGAAACCATGTTGCCCCAGCGGTCCGCCGTGGTCAGATAGATCGTGTCGCCGTGCAGTTTCGGTTCCTGGCCCGGATCGACCGAGCGCATCGCGCGATCCGGCGAGATCAGCTTGCGTCGTTGCGCGGCGTAGTCCTTGGAAATCAGCCACGTCAACGGCACCTTGTAGAAATGCGGATCCGCATAGAAATGCGCGCGATCCTCGTAGGCGAGCTTCTTCGCCTCGACGAACAGGTGCACGTGCTCGGCGCTGTCGAACGGAATCTTGGAAAAATCGTACCCTTCCAGGATATTGAGCATCTGCAGCGCGGCGATGCCCTGGCCATTCGGCGGCAGTTCCCAGACATCCACGCCGCGGTAGTTCGTCGATACCGGCTCGACCCATTCGCCGTGATGGCTGGCGAGGTCGTCATAGGACAGGAATCCGCCCTGCGCCTTCATGTAATCGGCGATAGCGTGCGCGATCTTGCCCTTGTAGAACGCATCGCGGCCGCCACGGGCAATGGCTTCGAGCGTGTTGGCGAGATTGGGGTTCTTCCAGATCTCGCCTTCCGCCGGCGCACGTCCGTTGAGCGTCATTTGCTCGGTGAAGCCAGGAAATTTCGACAACCGCGGCACCGAGAGTTTCCAGTAGTACGCGATGAGTTGCGTCACCGGAAAACCTTCGCGTGCGTAGGCGATCGCAGGGGCGAGGATGTCGCGCATCGGCAGCTTGCCGAAGCGGTCGTGCAGCGCGAACCAGCCATCGACCGCGCCAGGCACGTTCACCGGCAACGGGCCGAGCGGCGGGATCGCCTTGTAGTCGTGATCCTGGAACCACTTCAGCGTGAGCAATTTCGGCGAACGCCCCGATCCGTTGTAGCCGTAGAGTTTCTGCGTCTTCGCATCCCAGACGATCGCGAACAGGTCGCCACCGACGCCGTTTGAAACCGGCTCCATCAGGCCGAGTGCCGCGTTTGCGGCAATGGCCGCATCCACGGCCGTGCCGCCCTTCTTGAGCACGTCGAGTCCGATCTGCGTCGCCAGTGGCACGCTGGTCGCGACCATGCCGTGCGTGGCGAGGACGGGCGAGCGAGTGGCGAAGGTCGCTCCGTTGATGCGATC
>DATIVQ010000176.1:0-7837 GCA_035465735.1 Rudaea sp. | reverse complement strand
GCCGGAGGCGATGTAGTGCACGAGCTGATCGCGGTTGGCGATCGGAGTTTCTTTTACTGCACTGGGGCCGGACATGTTCTTTCCTTTTGCAGGCCGTCCAAGATTGGGGCGTTCAGCGATCAAGCAAGGCCGCGATCGCGGTGCGCGCTTCCTCCAACCCGATTTTTGCCTGCGCGGAAAACAACTGCACCGTGGCGTGCCAACCCGCACTTTTGCACTCGGACCGCACCGCCGCCAGCGTGCGCATGCCCTCGCTGCGCGAGAGCTTGTCGGACTTCGTCAGCAGGACATGACAAGCCAGTTCGATTTCAGCGCAATAGCCCAGCATCTGTCGATCGAAATCCTTGAGCGGATGGCGGCAGTCCATGATCAGCACGATACCGCGCAGGGATTCGCGCTCGCGCAGGTAGGCGTCGATCGCCAGTCGCCATTTTTCCCGCACCGCCTCGGGGACTTTCGCGTAACCGTAGCCGGGCAGATCGATCAGACGCCGCGCCTCGTCGACGACGAAGACATTGAGCAGTTGCGTGCGTCCGGGCGTTTTCGAGGTACGCGCCAAGCCCGACTGATCGCAGATCGCGTTCAGGGCGCTGGATTTGCCGGCATTCGAGCGCCCGGCGAAGGCGACTTCGGCGCCCGTATCCGACGGCAGCCGGCGCGGATCGGGCGCGCTGGTCGCGAAATGCGCGGCGCGGAAAGGGTTGCTCGACATCGTTGATCCTGTTTGACCGTCCCTGTAGCGGCTGGGATAATTCCCGCCTTGTGCCCGCGCGATGGTGCGCAGCCGGCGCCTTCAGGAGTGAAGTGTATGAGTTTTCGGCTTGTGATTGCGTTTTCCGCGCTGCTTGGCGCCGGATCGCTGGGGGCGCAGACCCCCGCTTCCGCGCCAAATCCCGCCCCGGCTCCCGCTGCCGCGGCAACGGCCCCGGCTGCGGCGTCGCAAACTCCGCTCAAGCCCGGCGATGCCACGGCCGGACAGGCCAAGACTGCCGCCTGCGCCGCCTGCCATGGCATGGACGGCAACTCGGCGGCGGCCCAGTATCCGAAACTGGCTGGCCAACATGCCGGCTACATCGCGCGCCAGCTCGGGATGTTCAAGTCCGGCAAGCGCCCCAACCCGATCATGGTTGGGATGGCCGCGCCGCTGAGCGAGCAGGACATGCGCGACATCGGCGCCTATTTCGCCAGCAAGACCTCGCTGCCCGGCGTCGCCGACGCCAAGCTCGTGCCGGTGGGCGAAGCCTACTACCGCAGCGGCGACGCAAAGGATGGCGTGCCGGCCTGCATGGCCTGCCACGGTCCGGACGGCCGCGGCAATCCGGGTTCGCAGTATCCGCAACTCGGTGGCCAGCACGCCGACTACGTGGCGCTGCGCCTGAAAGCCTTCCGCGACGGCTCGGCCGGCGGCGACGACCGCACCAAGATCATGGAAGCCATCGCCAAGAACCTCTCCGACGCCGAGATCGCCGCGCTGGCGAGCTACGTCGAAGGCCTGCACGCGGTGGACGCGTCCACGGCCGCCAAGTGACGGGAATCTAATCATGAAGCGTTATCTTGCCTTCGCTGCACTCGCCGCCTTTTCCGCAAACGCAATTGCACAGAATGCCGCGCCCAAACAATGGGAAGCCGGCAAGAATTATTTCGTGATCGATCCGCCACAGCCGACGCAGACCCCTGGCAAGATCGAAGTCACCGAGGTGTTTTCCTACGGCTGCCCGGCGTGCAACTTCGCCCACACCTACGTCGACACGCTGCGCAAGCATCTGCCGGCGGATGCAGAAATGAATTTCGTGCCGGCCTCGTTCAATCCATCCGAGGACTGGGTCGTGTTCCAGCGCGCCTATCTCACTGCCAAGGCGCTCGGCGTCGCGGAAAAATCGCACGATGCCATGTTCGACGCGGTGTGGAAGACCAAGGAACTGGGCATCTACGATGCAAACAACCGCATCAAGAGCCCGCTGCCAACGATCGAAGACGTGGCCAAGTTCTACGCCCAGTACGGCGTCAAGCCGGATCAATTCGTCGCTACGGCAAACTCGTTCACGATCAACACCCGCATGAAGCAGTCCGATGCCTACGTCAAGGCGACCGGCGTGGACCAGACGCCAACGATCATCGTCAATGGGAAGTACCGGCTGACCACGGTGTCGGCGGGCGGCAGCTGGGACAAGGCCGAGGCACTGGTGCTGTATCTGGTGAACAAGGAAGCCGGCAAGTAATCTTGCCGGGAACTCGCGCGTTCTTGCGCAGTCCGATATCCGTTCGTCTCTTTGGGAGAACACGATGTTCAAGCACGCCCTGATTTTGCTGGCCGGCATGATCCTCATCGGCGGTTGCCAGGCGCAAGGCAGTGCCGAGGCCGCCAAGGCGCCGGCCAAACCCGCGCTGGTCGCGGGCCAGGACTATCTGTTGATCACCCCGCCGCAGGCCGTGACGGGCGATCAGGTCGTCGTCACCGAGGTGTTCTCCTACGCTTGCCCGCACTGCGCCGAATTCCAGCCCTATGCCGGCCTGCTCAAGAGCAAGTTGCCCAAAGGTGCCAAATTCGCCTTGCTCCCGGCTGTGTTCAACGCGATGTGGGAACCTTATGCCCGCGCGTTCTACACGGCGCAGTCGATGGGGCTTGTAGACAAGACCCACCAGGCGCTGTTCGACGCGATCCATCGCGACCACGAGCCGCTGCGCACGATCCAGGATCTGGCCAACCTGTTCTACGCCAACTACGGCGCAAGTCCAGGCGAGTTTCTGTCCACCGCCACTTCCTTCGTGGTCGATGGCGAAATGGCGCAAGGCAACCAGAAGGTGCGCGATTGGCAGGTCGATGCCACGCCCACGCTCATCATCGACGGCAAATACCGCGTCACGGCCAACGCCGAACGCGGCATCGGCTTCCAGCAGATGGTGCAGATCGCGCTGCAGCTGGTCGATCAGGAACTGGCCGCCAGGCACACGGCCAAGACGCACAAATAATCACGAACGCATGACGAATTCCGCTTGCAGCACCTGCGCAAGCGGAATAGCCTCGGTTCCATGCGTGCCGAAGTTCGCCCACCCGCCGCAGCCACGGTCCTGCACGAACACTTGAACCTGCTCAGCTGCAACATCCTCGCCGGCAGCAGCGTGGCGCGTTACCGCGACTACGTGACGCAAAGCTGGAAGCACGTGCTGCCCTCGCGCGGCAAGCGCGGCAACCTCGACCGCCTCGCCGGACTGCTCGCCGACTTCGACGTGGTCGGCTTGCAGGAAGCCGACGCCGGCAGCCTGCGGTCCGGATTCGTCAACCAGACCCAATACCTCGCCGAAGCGGCGCGATTTCCGTACTGGAGCCACCAGCCCAATCGCAAGGTGGCGCGATTCGCCGCCTCGGCGAACGGCCTGCTCACGCGCATCGCACCCGCCGAGGTACGCGACTATCCCCTGCCCGGCCGCATTCCCGGACGCGGCGCGTTATGGGCGCGCTTCGGCTCGGACGATGCGGCGCTGGTCGTGGTGATCGCGCACCTGTCGCTCGGCCCGGCCGCGCGCCGGCGCCAATTCGATTTTCTCGCCGATCTGATCGGAACGCAGAACAACGTGGTGCTGATGGGCGACCTCAATTGCCCGGCGCACAGCCGCGAGTTGACGCCGCTGTTCCGCCGCACTGCGCTCGTGCCGCCGCACGCTGCGGCACCCCCCACCTTTCCGAGCTGGCAACCGCGGCGCGCGATCGACCACATCCTGACCTCGTCCAGCATCACGGTCGAGCGCCTGTGGACCTTGCCGCATCTGGTTTCGGACCACTTGCCGTTGGCGGCACAAATCCGCCTGCCGGCGCCAGTGCACACCGCGGCCGCGCAGTAATACGCGTCAGCCGATGCCTCGGCGCACGGCCCTGCAGGGAGAGACGCGACCGCCGATGCTCATTCCATCGGCGCGAGCACCGCGCTTTCCGCGGGCGGCGACTTGCGCGCCCCGAATACCGCGCCGATCGACGCGACGATGACCGCCGCGATCGCCAGCCACTGGAACACGCTCAGGTGCTCGTCGAGGAATGCCAGGCCGAGCAGCGCCCCCAGCGCCGGCTCGATGCTCACGAGGATGCCGACGCTACGCGCCGGCAGGCGGGTCAGTGCGAACATCTCCAGCGAATACGGCAGCGCCGAACTCAGAACCGCCAAGCCGATCGCAAGCGGCAGAATGGCGGGAGCGATCAGCGCCGCACCGGCATGCGCCACGCCGACGGGCACCGTCACCAGCGCGCCCATTGCCGCCCCCAGCGCGACCGCATCGCTGCCGAATGCCGCGCCAGCGCGCCGACCCAGCAGGATGTACGCCGCCCAACCGACCGCAGCGCTCAGCGCAAATAGCACGCCGACCGGATCGAGCGCCTGCGCCTGCCAAGGCAGCAGCAGCGTGAGCCCGGCCACGACCATCGCGACCCAGACGAAATCCAGCGCGCGCCGCGAACCGAACAGCGCGATCGCCAGCGGCCCGAGGAATTCCAGGGCCACCGCGATACCCAGGGGAATCGTACGCAGCGCCATGTAAAAACACAGGTTCATGCCGCCGAGCGTGAGGCCGTAACCCCAGAGCCAGCCCCAGCCGTGACGACCGCCGAGGCGCCGCCACGGCTGCCGCAGCAGCCACAGGATCAATGCACCGAGGCCGAGGCGGATGGCGGTGGCGCCTTGCGCACCGACCAGCGGGAACAGCTGCTTGGCCAGAGCGGCGCCGCACTGGAACGAAAGCATGCCGAGCAGCAGGGCGCTGACGGCCAGCAGGGGAGATGCGGAACGCGAGGACATGATGCGCGCACGGACTCGAAACAGAGCGCGTCATGATGCCTGCGTGCGCGGACAAGAGCCAGCCGCCAAGCGCCGCGTTCCGATCAGAGCGTGGCATTCGCACCGATGAAGGCGTGCTTCGATTTGCCCGGCATTTCGTGAAAAGTGCAGCCAGGAAGCCCGCTTTGTGATTTTTCGCGTTCATGGGCGAACGCAAAAAAAACGGGCCGCACGTGGCGGCCCGCAATGTTGTTTCGTCGTTTGTTGTTGTATCAGAACTTCAGGTTCGCCTCGACGTACCAGAAGCGGCCCGGCAAGTCATAGTTCGACGCGTCGTAGCCGTTGAGCGAGCAGCTCAGGCACACCGGCGCATCCTTGGCGAACACGTTGTTGACGCCGGCCGAGACCGTAAGCGGCATGCTGACCGGGACATTCCAGCTCGCACGCAGGTCGTGATAGGTGGTCGCACCGAGACGGTTCTGGCCATCCGGGAACTGCGCGGTCGAGGCGCCCGTGCAGATCGGGAAACCGCCCGCCGCCGCGCAATCCTCGTTCATCGCCGAGATGTATCGCATCGCCCAGCCGGCCGACCAATCGCCGTAGTTCCAGCTCAGGCGCAGGGTCGAACGAATGCGCGGAATGCCGCTGTCGTGCACCTCGATGCCCACGCCGTCCGGCTCGGCCAGCCCGGTGGTCGTGTCGATCGCGCTGTACTTGTCGACATAGGTGTTCTGCCAGTTTGCACCGAGGCGGCCCCAACCGGTTTCCGGGCCGACCCAGGTCACGCCGAAGTCGAAGCCGCGGGTGTCGACGCGACCGAGGTTACCCAGCGTATCGTTGAGGAAGGCGATGTAGCCGGCGGCGTTGCGGTCCTGCAGGCTGCAGAACGCCGGATCCAGCGTTTCGGCACAACGATTGAGCAGGGTCTGCGCGTCCTTGGCCTGGATCGCGTTGTTGACCTTGATCTTGTACCAGGTCAGCT
This sequence comes from Rudaea sp., assembly GCA_035465735.1. GTDB lineage: Bacteria > Pseudomonadota > Gammaproteobacteria > Xanthomonadales > Rhodanobacteraceae > Rudaea. Next base: position 2,092 of record DATIVQ010000176.1, on the reverse strand, counting down.
CGAAGTCGAGCTTCTGCGACCAGGACGTGTTTTCGGCCCAGGACGGGCTGTACACGCCACCCAGCGTGGTGTTCTTCGACTTTTCCGGCTGCAGGTTGCGGTTGCCGCCGGTGAGCACCGAGATCTGCGAGTTGGACTGCTCGAACGTTGCAGGATTCGGCACGCCCAGCGTCTGGCAGTTCGCCGCAACGGTCGGGCTCGCAATCGGGCTGTCGGCGTTGCACGGATCGGTCAGGCTCGCGTCAAAGCGCGAGAACGTGCCGTACAACTCGCCGATCGAAGGCGCGCGGAAGCCCTGCGCCCACGTGCCGCGGAAGGTCAGGTCGTCGTTCAGCTGCCAGCGGAAACCGACCTTGCTGTTGGTGGTGCTGCCGAAGGTCGAGTAATCCGAATAGCGCGAAGCCACGTCGACGTTCAGCGATTTGGCGAAGGCCGCGTCGGCGACCAGCGGTGCGTTGAATTCAACGTAGAACTCATCGACGTTGTAGCCACCCGAGGTCGGCTTGGACGGCACGCCGTTGGAATCGCCGGCGACCACGACCGAATCCGGCTGGTAGTTGCCGGACAGGTTGCGGTGCTCGTAACCGGTGGCGAAATCCAGCGCACCGGCCGGCAGCTGGAACAGGTCGCCGGACAGGTTCGCCGTGACCACGCCCATCGCCTGATGGCTGGTGTCGTGCTCGTGATACAGGATGTAGTTGAGCATGTCCGGCGTGATCGTGCCCGGGCCGCCGAAAATGTTCAGCGGCACGCAAGTCGGGTCCGCCTGGCATGCGGACAGCGGGCCGAGCGCCTCGGCGATGTGCGCGATGTTGTAGGTTCCGGTCACGTCCTGCGTGGCGTTGTTGTCCGAACGCACCACGTTGACGTCCCAGTTGAAATTGTGGTCGTTCCAGCCAAAGCTGCCGGTCAGACCCGTCGCAAAGTAGCGCGTGTCGACCTGCTGGCTGAAGATGCGCGGGCCACCCTCGACCGGACGGCGGCCAAGGCCGAAATCCGGACTGTTTGAATCCAGCGTGAAACCGAACGGGTTGTACGGGTTGGTCTGGTCGATGTTGACCGTGTAGCAGCGGTCGATCAGGAAGCAGAACGCCTGGCCGAGGAAGATCGGTTCCGGCGCGGCCTGGTTGACCGACTTGCGCGTGTTGTACAGGCCCTTCATGTACCAGTGGATGTCGTCGCTGAGCTTGTAATCGGTTTGCGCAAAGAAACCGGTGCGCTCCGACGGGGTCAGCAGCAGGTTGTAAGGCGAGAAATTGAAACGGTCGGCACTGGTGAAATGGTGGTAGCCGTCCGGGAAACTCTGCACGCCGCCCGACGGCGCCACGCCATTGGCAGTGATGCTGCAGAAGCCATCCGAGCAGATGGTCGTACCGTCCGACCGCACGACATCCCCACCGCCGGGCACGTCGAACAGCACGCGCGTGTACGGCGTCGCAGACGAGCAGTTCGACAAGCCGGTGCCGGGCACGCACTCGCTGGCGGAACGCGACCAGTCGGCCGAACTAATGCGGTTCTGCTTGTAGTGACTGATGTCGACGAAGAAGCTGTAACGGTCGCCCTTGCCGCCGAAAGAAACATCGCCGCTCGCGGTCTTGCCATCGCCGACCGAATAGTCGCCGTAGTAGGCATGCAGCGCGCCGCCGTCCTGACCCTTCTTCGTGATGATGTTGATCACGCCGGCGATCGCGTCCGAGCCGTACAGCGCCGAGGCGCCGTCGGTGAGGATCTCGATGCGATCGACGATGCCGGCCGGAATCGTGTTCAGGTCGACCGCGGCGGAAACGCCCGAAGCCGAGGATTCGTTCACCCAGCGCAAGCCGTCGACGAGGATGAGCGTGCGCTTGGCATTGAGGTTGCGCAAGGAAATCGTTGTCGAGCCCGAGCCCACGCCCGAGCCGTCCGGCGCGAAGCCGAAGTTGCCGGCGGAATTGAATTTGGTGTTGAGCGCCGAGCCGCTGACGGACAGCTGCTGGATCACGTCGCCGATCGAGGCGAGGCCGGTCTGCGCGATGTCGCGCGCCGTGATCGTGACCACCGGCGTCTGGTCGGCCACTTCGGCCTTCTTGATGCGCGAGCCGGTGACTTCGAT
>DATIVQ010000175.1:0-3510 GCA_035465735.1 Rudaea sp. | reverse complement strand
GCCGGGTTGTATCCTTACCGCGCGCGCCGCGGCGCAGTCCATCGCGGTCGGCTGAACGAGAAGATTCATGAGCTTGACGTATCCCGCCACCGCCCTGGATTACCGCCGCCTCGCGCAGCGGCGCCTGCCGCGTTTCCTGTTCGACTACATCGACGGCGGTGCCGGCGACGAAATCACGGTCGCGGCCAATGTCGCGGACTTTGCCGCCGTGCGCCTGCGCCAGCGCGTGCTGGTGAACGTGGACGCTGTCGACACCAGCGCCACGCTCGCGGGAGAGGCGTGCGCGATGCCGCTCGCGCTCGCGCCGGTGGGCATGGCGGGCATCATGGCGCGGCGCGGCGAGGCGCAGGCGGTGCGTGCGGCGAACGCGGTGGGCGTGCCGTTCACCCTGTCCACGGTCGGCATCTGTCCGCTGGCCGAGGTGCAGGCCGCGAGCCGCATGCCGTTCTGGTTCCAGCTCTACATGATCCGCGACCGCGACGTCATCGTCTCCCTGCTCGAACGCGCCTGGGCCGCCGGCTGCCGCACGCTCGTCTTCACCATCGACCTGCCGATCCCCGGCATGCGCCACCGCGATACGCGCAACGGTGTCGGCGGCAAGGGCCTGCGCGCGGCGCTGCTCAAGGCGGCGCAAGTGCTGCCGCGCCCGCACTGGCTGTGGAACGTGGCGCTGCGCGGCCGGCCGTTGAGCTTCGGCAATCTGACTGAACAGGTGCCCGGGGCGCGCGACCTTACCGCGTTCTGGGCGTGGGTCAATTCGCAATTCGATACCCGCGTGACCTGGCGCGACATCGAGTGGCTGCGCGGACACTGGAAAGGCCGCCTGCTGCTCAAGGGCATCCTCGACGCCGACGACGCGCGCGCGGCCGTGGACGTCGGCGCGGACGGCATCGTCGTCTCCAACCACGGCGGCCGCCAGCTCGATGGCGCGGCTTCGTCCGTTTCCAAACTACCGGCGATCGTGCAGGGTGTCGGCGCGCGGACCGAGGTACTGGTCGATGGCGGCGTGCGCAGCGGCGCGGACATATTCAAGGCGCTGGCCTTGGGTGCGCGCGGCGTGTTGATCGGCCGGCCCTGGGTGTGGGCGCTGGCCGGCGCGGGCGAGGCCGGATTGCGTGACCTGCTCGCCACCTTGCAGCGCGAACTGAAACTGACGATGACGATGGCGGGAGTCACACGTGTCACCGACATCGATGCGAGCCGCCTCGACAGGATTTGACGACTTCGAAGGAAATCCCATGCCCAACGGTGCCCAAGCCCTGATCAAGACCCTGGCCGATGCCGGCATCGAGGTGTGCTTCTCCAATCCCGGCACTTCCGAGATGCATTTCGTCGCGGCACTGGACGGCGAACCGCGCCTGCGCGCCGTGCTCGCGCTGTTTGAGGGCGTGGCCACCGGCGCGGCCGACGGTTACGCGCGCATGACCGGCAAGCCGGCGGCGACGCTGTTGCACCTGGGCTGCGGCCTCGGCAATGGCCTGGCCAACCTGCACAACGCGCGCAAGGGCAAGGTGCCGGTGCTCAACATCGTCGGCGACCACGCGACCTACCACGTGCAATACGACGCACAACTGCAATCCGACATCGAAACCGTGGCGCGCAACGTGTCGCCGGGTTTCGTGCGCACCTCGAAATCGACGGCGGAACTTTGCCGCGACGCGGTGGACGCGATTGCCGTGGCGCGCGGCTTGCCCGGCCAGGTCGCCACGCTGATCCTCCCGGCCGACGTGTCGTGGAGCGATGGTGGCGTGCCGTGTCCACCGCCACCTCCGCCGCGCGCGGAAGCGGCGGACGACGCTACCGTGCGTGCGATCGCCGGTGCGATCCGCAGCGGCGGCAAGACCGCGCTGTTGCTCGGCGGCAACGCAACACGCGAGGAGGCGTTGTTGGCCGCCGCGCGCATCGCCGCGCACTCCGCCGTGGCGCTGCTCGCGGAAACCTTCCCGACGCGCCTGGAACGCGGCGCCGGTCTGCCGCCGGTCGAGCGCATCGCCTACCTTGCGGAACTGGCGAGCGTGCAACTCGCCGACGTGAAGCATCTTGTTCTGGTCGATGCCAAGGCGCCGGTGTCGTTTTTCGGCTATCCCGGCAAGAAAAGTTATCTGGTGCCCGATACCTGCACGGTGCATACGCTGTCGACACCGGCACAGGATGCTGCCTCGTCTCTGGACAAACTCGTGCAAGCCCTCGGAGCGGACAAGGCCGTGCCCGTGCTGCAACCGGCTGGTCGTCCCGTGCGTCCGCGCGGCAAGCTCACCGCGGCCAAGGTTTGCAAGGCGGTCGGACACTCGCTCCCCGAGCGCGCCATCGTCATCGACGAGGCCATCACCTCGGGTCTCATGCTCGGCGTGATGACCGCCGGCGCGCCGCGCCACGACCTGCTCACGCTCACCGGCGGCGCGATCGGCCAGGGCCTGCCCAACGCCGTCGGCGCGGCCGTCGCCTGCCCGGATCGTCCCGTGCTCGCACTGATCGGCGACGGCTCGGCCATGTACACGATCCAGTCGCTGTGGACGATGGCGCGCGAGCAGCTCGACGTCACCGCGATCATCTTCAACAACGCGTCGTATTCCGTCCTCAACGTGGAACTCGAACGCGTCGGCGCGGACCGGATCGGACCGAAGGCGCTATCGCAGCTGGATCTGAGCAAGCCGGTGCCGGATTTCGCCCGCCTCGCGCAGGGCATGGGCGTGCACGCGGTGCGCGCGGACACGGCCGAGGATTTCTGCAAGGCGCTCGAATACGCGCTGGCCCATCGCGGCCCGCACCTGATCGAGGCGCTCGTGCCCGAATCGCTCGGCGGCGCCAAGCGGCGCGTCCTGCCATGGATGCTGCGCGCGTTGCCGAGCTTGCCGCCAGCCGTCGCACGCGCGCTCAAGCGCAAGATCGCGCCCTGACCGCTCAGCGCGAATCGCCGGGCCCCGGCGTCTTGTGTTTGTATTCGCAGAGATCGCGGATGATGCAGTTCGGGCAGTCGGGCTTGCGCGCCTTGCACACGTAGCGACCGTGAAGGATCAGCCAGTGGTGCGCGTCGCGCTTGAATTCCGGCGGCACGACCCTTTCGAGCCTGTCCTCGACCGCGCGTACGGTCTTGCCGGGCGCGAGGCCGGTGCGGTTCGATACGCGGAAGATGTGCGTGTCGACAGCAATGGTCGACTCGCCGAACGCGGTATTGAGCACGACGTTCGCGGTCTTGCGGCCCACGCCGGGCAGCGCTTCGAGCGCTTCGCGCGATGGCGGAACCTCACCGCCGTGGCGTTCGACGAGGATGGCGCATGTGGCGATGACGTTTTTCGCCTTGGTGTTGAACAGGCCGATGCTGGAGATATGGCGCTTGAGCTTCTCCTCGCCGAGCGCGAGCAGCGCGCGCGCGGTGCCCGCGATCGGAAACAGGCGCCGCGTGGCCTTGTTGACGCCGACGTCGGTGGCCTGCGCCGAAAGCATCACCGCGATCAGCAACTGGAACGGCGTGGCGTATTCCAGTTCCGTCGTCGGCTTCGGATTCGCCTC
>DATIVQ010000174.1:0-7732 GCA_035465735.1 Rudaea sp. | reverse complement strand
TGGCGTGCCTGGTTCCGGTGGGATATCTGCTCTGGCATTTCGCCGCCGTCAGCGGACTCGGCGACCATGCGGCGCTGCTCGCCATCGGCGGCGTCGTCTTCGTGATCGTGCTGAGCTTTCTCGTCTCGGCCGTGTGCGGTTACATGGCTGGCCTGATCGGATCAAGCAACAGTCCGCTGTCGGGCATCGGCATCCTCGTCGTCATCATCGCGGCCTTGCTGCTCGTGCTCTTGGTCAAGTCCCTGCTGCCGGCCGAAGCGGGCAAGGCGCTGGTTGCATTCGCATTGTTCATCACCGCAATCGTGTTCGCGGTAGCGTCCATCGCCAATAACAACCTGCAGGATCTGAAGACGGGCCAGCTCGTCGACGCGACGCCGTCCATGCAACAGTGGGCGCTGGTCATCGGCGTGATCGCCGGCGCGGTGGTGATTCCGCCGGTACTGGACCTGCTGCAGCACGCCTACGGATTCCTCGGTGCGCCGGGCGCCGACCCTGCGCACGCGCTACCCGCGCCGCAGGCCGGTCTGATTTCCGCATTGGCGCAGGGCGTTATCACCGGCAACATCGACTGGAGCCTGATCGGCATCGGCGCCGGCATCGGCGTGGCGATCATCGTGCTTGATGAAATCCTCGGCCTGATGAAAGCAGGGCCACGCCTGCCGCCGCTCGCGGTCGGCCTCGGCATCTACCTGCCGACCTCGACCACGCTGATGGTCGTGGTCGGCGCCCTGGTCGGCGCCTGGTTCGACAAGCGCGCCGAGAGTGAGCCGAAGCCCGAAGCGACGAAGCAACTTGGCGTGCTGCTCGCCTCCGGCCTGATCGTCGGCGAGAGCCTGCTCGGCGTGATCGTGGCGGCGCTGGTTGCGTTTTCCGACAAGCTCGGCTTCGCCAATCACAACGCTCCGCTCGCCCTGGTCGGCGACAGTTTCGCCACGCCGTCGATCTGGATCGGCGGCATCGCGTTCGTCGCGGTCACTGCCGTTTTGTATCGCTGGATCGCCCGCGTCGGGCGCGCCGCCTGACAATGAGGAGTTTTGCCATGAAATCCGTCGTCCTATTCTGCGCGCTCGCGTTCGCATGCGGTGCGTTCGCCGCCTCGCATCCGTTCGACGTGCACGATCTGGTGATGATGAACCGCGTCAGCGATCCCCAACTCTCGCCCGACGGCCGGCACGTCGCGTTCTCGATGCGCGAAACCGACTACGCCGCGAACAAGGGCGTCAGCGGCATCTGGATGCTGGATTTGTCGGCGCAGAATACGAAGCCCGCGCGCCTGACCGACAAGGACATCAGCGCGTCCAGCCCGCGCTGGTCGGCGGACGGAAAATCCGTGTATTACCTCGCCCAGGCCAAGGGCGACGAGTACACGCGCGTGTGGCGCATGGTCGCGATACCCGGGGCCAAGCCGGAAAGCGAAACGCCGTGGCCGGCCGACATCAACACGTACAGACTTTCGCCGGACGGCACGATGCTGCTGCTGTCGATCGATGTGTTCGAAGATTGCGCCGAACACCTGTGCACCAAGCGCACGCCGCAGGCCGGCATCGAGAAAACCACCGGCAAGGTCTACGAGCGCCTGTTCGTGCGCCACTGGGATACCTGGTCGGACGGCCGCCGTTCGCAACTCTACATTGCGCCGGCGCTGACACCGCGCGGCGGCAAGGGCATGGTCGCGCTGCCGCGGCTGTTGTCCAAGGGCATCGATGGCGACATTCCGTCCAAGCCTTTTGGCGACGACAGCGAATTCGCGTTTTCGCCGGATGGCAAGACCGTGTATTTCGACGTGCGCATCGCCGGCAACAGCGAGCCATGGTCGACCAACTTCGACGTGTATTCCGTGCCCGCGGATGGTTCGTCCGCGCCGAAGAATCTCACTGCCGTCAACAAGGCCTGGGACGCGTATCCGCTGCCCTCGCACGACGGCAAGACGCTGTACTACCTTGCGATGAAGACGCCGGGTTTCGAAGCCGATCGTTTCGGCATCATGGCGATGGATCTGGCCAGCGGCAAAGCGCATGAGCTCGATCCGAAGTGGGACCGTTCTGCCGGCCCGCTGCAACTGTCCGCCGACGGCAAGACGCTTTACACCACAACCGACGACAACGGCGATCACGCGCTCTTCGCCATCGACATCGCCAGCGGCAAGGCCACGCGTCTGGTCGGCGATGGCACCGTGACCGGATTCGCGACCGGCGCGAAGGACTTGATCGTCGCGCGCCAGGACTTCGAGCATCCCACCGACCTGTACCGCTACGCGCACGGCAAGCTCGCGCAGATCACCGACGCCAATGCCGCGCGTCTGGCCGAAGTACGCTTCAGCAAGGCGACCTGGTTCACGTTTAAGGGCTGGAATGGCGAAACCGTGCACGGCTATGCGATGCCGCCAGTCGATGCCAAGCCGGGCCAGAAGTATCCGGTCGCGTTCCTGATCCACGGCGGCCCACAGGGCGCGTGGACGAACGAGTTCCACTACCGCTGGACGCCGGAAACCTACGCCGGCGCCGGTTTTGGCGTGGTCGCGATCAACTTCCACGGTTCCACCGGCTACGGTCAGGCCTTCACCGACGCGATCAGCCAGCATTGGGGCGATCGCCCGCTGGAGGATCTGCAGAAAGGTTATGCGGCGGCGTTGAAGCAGTTCCCGTATCTGGACGGCGCGCGTGCCTGTGCGTTGGGCGCGAGCTACGGTGGCTACATGACCTACTGGATCGCGGGCGTGTGGAACCAGCCGTGGAAGTGCCTGATCGACCACGACGGCGTGTTCGACACGCGCATGATGTACTACGCGACCGAGGAATTGTGGTTCGAGGAACACGAGAACGGCGGCACCCAGTACGACGTGCCCGCCAACTACGAAAAGTTCAATCCGCTCGACCACGTCAAGGACTGGCGCGTGCCGATGCTTGTGGTCCACTCCGATCACGACTATCGCATTCCGTTGACGCAAGGCCTTGGTGCCTTCACTGCGCTGCAACGCCGCGGTATTCCCAGCGAGTTTCTTACCTTCCCCGACGAGTCGCATTTCGTGCAGAAGCCGCAGAACAGCGTGCTCTGGCACGATACGGTGAACGCGTGGCTGAAGAAGTGGACCGCGCAATGAACACATGAGCGCGCCGTTGGAAACCCTTGCGGCACACCGCTGCTTCGGCGGCACGCAAGGCTTCTACCGCCATCGTTCGGTGGTCTGCGCGGGGCCGATGAATTTCGCCGCGTTCGTGCCGCCGCAGGCTGTGCACGAACGCGTGCCGGTGTTGTACTGGTTGTCAGGGTTGTCCTGCACCGAACAAAACTTCACGCTCAAGGCCGGCGCGCAGCGTGCGGCCGCCGAGCTCGGCCTGATGCTGGTGGTGCCGGACACGAGTCCGCGCAACACCGGAATTGCCGCTGAAGCGGACGATGAACATTTGGGCGCCGGTGCCTCGCTGTACGTGGATGCGACGCGGCCGCCGTGGTCGCGACATTTCCGGATGTACACCTACATCGTCGAAGAACTGCCTGCGCTGGTCGCGGCGCATTTTCCAGCCGACTCGGCGCGCGCCGGCATCTTCGGCCACTCGATGGGCGGCCACGGCGCGTTGACCATTGCCCTGCGCAATCCCGGATGTTACCGCAGCGTGTCGGCAATGGCGCCGATCACGTCGCCGACCCGGGTCGATTGGTGCGCGCACGCATTCGACGAATATCTCGGCGGCGATCACGAACTGTGGAAAGTCTACGACGCCTGCGAACTCCTCGCTGTGGGGCATCGCTTCGCTGGTGAAATCCTCGTCGACCAGGGCGCTGTCGATCCGCACCTGTCCAACCTGCATCCGGAACTGCTCGAAGCCGCCTGCGCGCGCGCCGGACAGCCGCTGCGCCTGCGCCGCCAGCCCGGCTACGACCATTCGTATTTCTTCGTCGCCAGCTTCATCGCCGAACATCTGCGCCACCACGCCGCGGCGCTGGCTAGTCGATGAACTTTCCCGGCGGCCGCGGCCGCGCGGATTTGAGCGAGACGAATTGCGGTTCTTCGCCGTCGACTCGCAGTGCAATCAACTCGCCGCCCCATACGCAGCCGCCGTCGATGGCGAACACGCCGAGTCCCGCGAAACGGCCGAGCGCGGACCAATGCCCGCAGACGATGCGGATGCCGCGTTCGGCGCGGCCGGGCACTTCGAACCAGGGATACAAACCCGGCTTCTGTGTTCCTGGCAAGCCTTTTTCGCGGTAGGCGATGCGCCCGCGCACGTCGCAGTAGCGCAGGCGCGTGAGCACGTTGATCGCTGCGCGCAGGCGGTCCATGCCCTGCAGGCGTGGATGCCAGCGGTCCGGCTTGTTGCCGAACATGGACAGCAGCAATCCATGCGCGCCGTCGCCGCGCAGGCGCTGTTCGACTTCGCGTGCCGCGCGCTCGGCGTCTTCGGCGCGCCACTGTGGCGCGAGTCCGGCATGGACGAGCATGAATTTAAGCTTGCGATCCACGTGCGCGAGCGGCCGCGCGCGCAACCAATCGAGCAATGTATCGCGATCCGGTGCGAACAGGATTTCGCGCAGCTCGGGATTCGCCTTGGCCTGATCTGCCTCGTCGCGTTCGGCCACGGCGAGCAGAGACAGATCGTGATTGCCGAGCACGACGATGGCGCGCTCGCCGAAGGATTTCACCTGGCGCAGCACCGCCAACGATTGACCGCCGCGGTTGACCAGATCGCCGCAGAACCACAACGTGTCCTGCGCAGGATCGAAGCGGAGCTTGTCCAGCAAGCGCAAGAGTTCGTCGTGGCAGCCTTGAATGTCGCCGATGGCCCACGTCGCCATCAGTGCAGCGTCCGCGGAATCGACAGCGTAAACGGCGCGATGGCCGCGTCGAAGCGGCGGCCGTCGTCGGCCAGCATCTGGTAGCTGCCGCGCATGGTGCCGACCGCGGTTTCCAGGATGGCACCCGAGGTGTATTCGAAATTCTCGCCGGGTTGGAGGTGCGGCTGCTCTCCGACCACGCCGTCGCCGCGCACTTCCTGCACGCGGCCGTTCGCGTCGGTGATGATCCAGTGGCGGGTCAGCAATTTGGCCGGCACGCTGCCGGCGTTGGCGATGCGGATCGTGTACGCGAACACATAGCGGTTGTCGGCGGGTGCGGACTCTTCGTCGAGAAAATGCGTGCGCACCTCGACGCGGATGTCGTAGGGATTGGCGGAAGACATGCCCGGATTGTCCGGCAGTGCGGCAGCGCGGGCAAGCCCGGTCAGGTGCCGTGGCTTGCCAGCGCCACAAAGTCGGATGGCTGCAATTGCTCGGCGCGTGCACGCGGATCGACGCCCGCGGCGGAGATGGCATCCGGCTTCATCAGTTTGGACAGGGCGTTCGCGAGCGTCTTGCGGCGTTGACCGAAGGCGGCACGGACGATGTTTGCGATCGCGGCGAAATCGACATCGGGCAGTGCCGATGCGGGCAACGGGGTAAGCCGCACCACGGCGGAATCCACTTTCGGCGGCGGCCGGAACGCGCCCGGAGGCACTTTCAACAGCGGCTCGACACTGCAGCGCAGTTGCAGCATCACCGATAGGCGTCCATAGGTCTTGCTGCCCGGCACGGCAGCCATTCGCTCGACTACTTCCTTTTGCAGCATGAAGTGCATGTCGGCGATCGCTGCGGCGTGGTCGAGGCAGTGGAACAGGATCGGCGTGGAAATATTGTAGGGTAGGTTGCCGACGAGGCGAATCGGTACGCCGCGCGCGAGCGCGCGGAAATCCACCGTCAGCACGTCGGCATTGATGATTTCCAGCTCACCGATGTCGCGCGCCTTGTCGCGCAGGGGTTCGACCAGGTCGCGATCGAGTTCGATCGCGGTGAGTTTGGCAGCGGCGCGCAGCAGGGGCAGGGTCAGCGCGCCTTCGCCCGGTCCGATCTCGACGATGTGCTGCCCCGGCTTCGGCGCGATCGCATCGACGATGCGGCGCAGGATGACCGGATCGTGCAGGAAATGCTGGCCGAAGCGCTTGCGCGGGCGATGCGCGGGCGCGTTCATGCGCGCGCGAGTTCCATCGCCAGCTTTGCTGCGGCGATCAGGCTGGCGGGATCGGCGCGACCCGTGCCAGCGAGGTCGAGTGCGGTGCCGTGATCGACCGAGGTGCGTACGAATGGCAGGCCGAGCGTCACATTGACCGAGTCGCCGAAACCCAACGCCTTGAGCACGGGCAGGCCCTGGTCGTGGTACATGGCCAGATACGCATCGAAACGCGCGCGCTGTGCCGGCACGAAAGCCGTATCGGCGGATAGCGGTCCTTCCAGGCGCATGCCGTCGGCGCGCAGGGCGGCGAGGGTCGGGGCGATGACGTCGATTTCCTCGCGCCCAAGGTGTCCGCCTTCGCCGGCGTGCGGATTCAAGGCCAGCACGGCGATGCGCGGGTCGTCGATGCGGAAGCGGTGGCGCAGGTCATTGTATACAATGCGCAAAATGCGCACCAGCGCGGCCGCAGTGATCGCGGCAGGTACTTCCGCCAGCGGCAGATGCGTCGTGGCCAGCGCGACGCGCAAACCCGGAGCGGCAAGCAGCATCGCGACATCGCATTTCGCGCGTGCGGCGAAAAACTCCGTGTGTCCGGTGAAGGCAATACCGGCATCGTTGACGATGCCCTTGTGCACCGGCGCGGTGACGAGCGCATCGAATTCACCTTCGAGGCAGCCGTCGGCGGCGCGCCCCAGCATGTCGACGACGTAGGGCGCATTGCGCACGTCGAGCCGGCCGGGCACGACTGGCGCCGGCGCGGGAACGTGCACGTAGCGCAGCGAACCAGGCGCGCGCGCGCGGCGCCACTGGCCGTCGTCGGCTTCCAGATGCAGCGCGATGCCGCGTGCCTGCGCAGCGAGCAGGAGCGAATCCTTGTCGCCGATGGCGATCAGGTCGGCGCCTAGATCGGTCGCCGCGAGCGCGGCGACGAGTTCGGGGCCGATTCCCGCGGGTTCGCCGAGCGTGACCGCCAGCCGAGGCAGGTAAGGCCGGTCGTCCACGGCAGGCGATCAGGATGCCGGCTTTTCGGTTTCCGCCTTGTTCTCCGCGCCCGGCAGGCGGATTTCGACAAACGCCTCGGAGCGCAGCTGGCGCAGGTAATCCTCGTAGGCCTGTTCGGCCTTGCGGTTGCGGATCACCTCGCGCGCCTGTTCGCGCTTCATTTCCTTGGTGCGGTCCTGCTCGCGCGTGCCCTCGAGCTGCATGATGTGCCAGCCGAGGTCGCTCTGGAACGGCTGCGAAACCTCGCCCGACTTGAGCGTGGCCAGTTCAGTGGCCACGGCAGGCCCGTACTGGTCGATCGGGAACCAGCCCATGTCGCCGCCGAGGCTGGCGGTGTTCGCATCCTGCGAATCCTTCTTCGCCAGCGCGGCGAAATCCTCGTGACCGTCGACGATGCGATGGCGGATATCCTCGATCGTCTTCTTTGCGTCGGCGCTGCTGGTCAACTCGCTGACCTTGATCAGAATGTGGCGCGCGTGGTACTCGGTGACGACCTGCTTGCCTTCGGCGCGCCTGTCCACCAGCTTGACGATGTGGAAACCGCTCGGCCCGCGCAAGGGCTGCGACACGTCGCCGGGCTTCATGCCTTCGACCAGGTTCGCGAATGCCTCCGGCACCTCGTCGTAACGGCGCCAGCCCAGGTCGCCGCCCTGCAGGGCGTCCTGCGCGCTCGAGTACTGGATCGCGGCGGTGGTGAAGTCCATGCCGCCGTCGACCTTGGCCTTGACCTCGTCGGCCTTGGCGCGC